>NZ_BAAAVI010000066.1:0-49924 GCF_039534445.1 Streptosporangium fragile
CCGGCGCGGACCAGCACGCGCTGGTCCGCGAGGCCGCGGCCGTCTGCCCCGCCGCCGCCATCGAGGTGAGCGAGCAGGCGTGAACGCCGGGCGCGCTCGCACTCCACAGCCGCCGTGCGCCGGGGCCTGACGGGCTCGATCGTCTGCCGGCCCCGGTGACCTCCGCTCACCGGCCCGCCGGCGCGCGAGGAAGATGACACGGCGCAGGAACCCGCGCCGCCGGCCGCCGACGGCGTGTCCGGCGCGTGCCGGGCCACCCCGAATCCCACGGCGGTCTGCCCGCCGACGCCGATCCGAGAGGCCGGAGCACCCGTGGCGGGCGGCCGGTGGTTACCGGACGGCGTTCGCCACGATTCTGGCGGCACCCTTCTTGCACGTGGAGAGCCGGCCGCTGGCGCTCGCCTCCGCGGCCGAGGCGCTGGAGCAGTACCACCCGGCGACGACCGCGGCTCCGCCGCTGCCCTGCTTGGGGGTGTCCGGCCGGTAGTAGACGCGGAAGACCCGCAGGGCCGTCGCGCAGGTGACGCGACCCGTGACGACCTTGATCGAGGCCTTGGTGCCGCTCTGGGGCAGCCGGAGCTTGCCGCACACAGCGCCGGCCTTGGCGAGCGCGTGCTCGGGCGTTGACCAGGCCACCTGCGCGTTCACCTGCGGCACGGGCTTCCCGAACGCCGGCGGCGCCGCCGTGACGGGCGTCGCCGGGGCCGCCGCACCGGGGGCGGGCGGTGCCGCCTCAGGTTCGGAACTCCCCCCGCAGGCGCTCAGGGAGAGCAACAGCACCGGAAGGCAGGCGATGATGCGTGGACGCATGGACAACTCCATAGCTCAACTTCAAGATCGGTAAAGTCTCTCACACGGCGACCCCCTGAAATCGCGGAGACTTCCCCCGCGGCGACGGGCCGCTGACGCCTCGCCGCGGTGGCCGATTCGCCCCCTTGCAAGTGAGTAACAAGTGGCGGCTGGCAAGCTGGGCGCCGTCGTACGCGGAAGGGGCATATGTTCGGGATCGTTCGTCCGTGCCGGCACGGGATGTGCGGCGGGCTTTTCAAGGAGTGGATGGCGCACCTGTGCGGGCTCTGCCTGGCGCTCAGGGACGAGCACGGGCACGCCTCCCGGCTGGTGACCAACTATGACGGTCTGCTGGTGTCCGTGCTCACCGAGGCGCAGGCGCCCGCGTCCTCCCCGCACCGGCGCGCGGCGGCCTGCGCTCTGCGGGGGTTCAAGGGCGCGGACGTCGTGGAGGCCGAAGGGGCGCGGCTGGCGGCCGCGGTCTCGCTGATCCTGGCGGCGGGCAAGGTCAGGGACCACGTCGAGGACGGTGACGGCGTCTACGCCCGCCGGCTGGTGGCGGCCGGCGCCGGACGCGTGGCCGCGCGCTGGTCGGCCGCCGGGTCGGGCACGGCCGCCGCCCTCGGGTTCGACCCCGCCCCGCTCCTCGCGGCGGTCGAGGAGCAGGCCCGGCTGGAGCGCCTGCCGAATCCGAGCCTGCTCCAGCTCACCGCCCCCACCGAGGCCGCGGTCGCCGCCGCCTTCGGGCACACCGCCGTACTGGCCGGCAAGCCGCACAACCGGGAGGCGCTGGAGGAGGCCGGGCGCTACTTCGGCCGCCTGGCGCACCTGCTCGACGCCGTCGAGGACCTGGCCCGCGACCGCGACCGCGGGGCCTACAACCCGCTGGCCGCCTCGGGCACCGACCTGGCCGCCGCGCGGCGGCACTGCGACGACGCGCTGCACGGGCTGCGCCTCGCGGTGGCCGACCTGGACCTGGAGCGGCGCGGCCTGGTGAACGCGCTGCTGGTCAGGGAGACCGGCCGCGCCGCCGACCGGGTCTTCGGCGCGGCCGAGCCGGAGAGCCCGGAGGCACCTCCGCGTGATCCGCGGTTGAAGCCGGACCCCGGCGGGCTGCTCTCGCTGCTGTGCCTGTCGGCGGCGTGCTGCACGTGCGGGCTGTACCGGCCGCCGTGGGACGAGGACCGGTACAAGCCGTGCAGCGAGCGCTGCGACAGCGGCGGTTGCGACATCTGCGGGCAGTGCTGCGACGCCTGCTCCAATTGCTGCGAGTGTTGCAGTTGCTGCAGCTCCGACGGCTGCAACTGCAGCTGCGACTGCTAGGTTCCGTACGGAGTACGGATCTTCACGTGAGCCGAAGGCTCCGGATCCCCGCGACGGCCCCGGGTAGCCGGAGACCGGCCAAGCGTCTCGCCGGAGTCTCCGCGAAGCGGACGGCCGGACCGCGCCACTCCTTTCCAAGCGGTGGAGCCCGGGTCGGTGAACGTGCCGCGGCCGGCCCGGGTGGAGCCCTCGGCGACGGTCTCCGGCCCTCGGCTCGATGGGGAACAGCGCGCGGTGAAAGCGGCAGAAACGCCGATTAAGCTGAAATTCCTGCCACCCCTTCGCCTCGTGTCCGCGCCCCGTCCCGCGGAAGGAGAATCCGATGCTGCGCAATGTCGCCGTGCTCGCCCTCGACGGCGGGCACGCGTTCGAGCTCGGCGTGTTCTGCGAGATCTTCGGGATCGACCGCGGTGACGACGGCCTGCCCGTCTACGACTTCGCGGTCGTCTCGCCCACGGGGGAGACGAGCGTGCGCACCCGGCACGGCTTCCGCGTCCAGACCCCGCACGGGCTGGAGCGGCTGGAGGAGGCGGACCTCATCGGCGTCCCGGCGGCGGATCCGGACGCGCGGCACCCGCAGGAGTTGTTCGCGGCGCTGCGGGCCGCGGTACGGCGCGGCGCCCGCGTGCTGAGCATCTGCTCCGGCGCTTTCCTGCTCGGCGAGGCCGGCCTGCTGGACGGGCGCCGCTGCACCACGCACTGGCGCTACGGCGCGGAACTCGCCCGCCGCTACCCGCGGACCCGGGTGGAGCTGGACGTCCTCTACGTCGACGAGGATCCGGTCATCACCGGCGCCGGGACCGCCGCCGGCATCGACACCTGCCTGCACCTGGTGCGCAAGGAACAGGGCAGCGCCGTGGCCAACGACATCGCCCGGCGCATGGTGGCGCCCCCGCACCGGGAGGGAGGCCAGACCCAGTACGTCAAGCGTCCGCACCCCGAGCCGGGTGCCGGGCCGCTCGCGGCGCTGCTGACCTGGCTGCAGACCAACCTCCACGAGGAGCTGACCGTGGAGAGCATGGCCCGCCAGGCCCACATGTCACCGCGCACCTTCGCCCGCCGCTTCCAGCGGGAGATCGGCACCACCCCGCTCCAGTGGCTCACCGGCCAGCGCGTCCTGCTGGCCCAGCAGCACCTGGAGAACACCGACGAGCCGATCGCCGTCATCGCCGAACGGACCGGGTTCGGCTCGGCCGACACGCTGCGCCACCACTTCATCCGGCGCCTGGGCACCACACCCCACACCTACCGGCGCACCTTCCGTGGCCGGCGCGCGGACACCGCGTTCCGGTGACGGCGCCGTGTCTTCTCCCTCCGCGAAGGGCGGAGGACCGCGCCGTCACCGGCGACGGCGCGACGGTTCCGGAACCTCACCCACCGTCAGGTGGCCCCGGTGTCCTGTCCGGGGCCCGGCCCGCGGGCCGTCAGCGAGCGGTCACGGTCTCCGTGGTCCGCACGGCCGGGCGGCGCATCGAGATCAGGACGTGGCCGGTCTCCTCGTCCGTCCGGCGGCCGCGCTCGATGAAGCCCATGAGGTCGTAGAAGCGGCGAGCCCGGGTGTTGCCCTCGAACACCTCCAGCGTCACCTCTCCGTGCAGAGCCGCCGCGTGCTCCACCAGGGCCCGGCCGACGCCGCGCCCCTGCGCCTCGGGGGCGACGAACAGGCCGCCGATCTCGGCCCCCAGCAGGCCGAGCAGCCCGACGGCGGCGCCCGAGGTCTCGGCCACCCAGTTGTCCGCCGCGACGAGGTAGATCTCGCGGAGTTTCCGCGCCCGCTCGCCTTCCCCCTCCCCCTCGATGAAAGGATGGGCGAGTTTCACGGCCCGCGACCACAGATCGACGACCGCCGCCTCATCCGACGCCTCGTACCGGCGGATGATGATTTCTTCCATTCGGGCCACCGTAGGCACCACGTCCGTCCTCGGCAAACGGTTTATCCGGGGCCGGGAGGCCACCGGCGCCCTGCCGCGCCGCGGCGACGGGCCTCGGCGCGGCCGGGCCGCCCGGGTACGGCGTCCCCGGCCCTGCGGGCGGCGGACGGACCGGCGCGGGACGCGAGGTTTTCCGGAGAGACGGCCCCTTGCCGTCCGGAGCGGCCGCCGCCTACGCTTGGAAAGCGCTATCCAAACGGAGGCCGACGTTCCGGACCGTCGCCGGCGAGCGGGACCGGCGTCCGGACCGGGCGCCGTGAGCACCGCGCCCGGCTCCGGGGAACGCCGAACCACCTACCCCGGAGGGCCCATGGCGGTCACGGAACTCGGTGACGTCACGCTGTACTACACCGACGAGAACCAGGACGGGCACGACCGGCCGGTGCTGCTGCTCGTCCACGGCTGGGGCGGCGACTCGCGGGCCTGGGAGCCGGTGACCGCCGCGCTGCCGCCGCGTTTCCGGGTGGTCAGCGTCGACCTGCGCGGTCACGGCCGCTCGTCGGCGCCGCCGCACGGCTATCGCCCCGCCGACATGGCCGGTGACCTGGTGGCCCTCATGGACCGGCTCGGCGTCGAGGCGGCTGTGCCGGTCGGGCACTCGATGGGCGCCCAGGTCGCGACCGCCCTGGCCGTGGAGCACCCGGCCCGGGTCCCCGCCCTGGTGGTGGTCGATCCCGCCTACGGCGCCGACGCCCGGGAGGAGCTCCTCTTCGCCGGCCGGTTGGCGGCGCTGCGGGCCGACGGCGCGGCGGCGGCCGTACGCCAGCTCGGCACCCTGCCCGGCCCCGTACGAGACCGGATGCTCGCCACCCCCGGCCACGTGCTCACCCGGTGCTACGAGGGCATGTACCTCGTCCCGGGCGCGTTCGGCACCCGCCCGGCCGCGGAGGAATACCTGGCCGGGCGGGCCTGTCCGGTCCTGTGCCTGCGCTCGCGGCCCGAACCCGCCGCGTGGGAGTCGGCCGTCCCCGCCCCGTCAGGTTCGCGCGTCGTCACCTGGCCGGGCACCGGCCACTTCCTCCACCTCGAACGCCCGCACGCCTTCGCCGCCCTCCTGTCGGACTGGCTCGACGAACCGGCCGTCGCCGGAACGGGGCGAAACACCGGCCGGTGACCCCGTCCGGCCGGACCGCCGGCCGCCGCGCGGGCTTCGCCACGCTCCGGCCACGGGGTCAGTCGCCTCGCTCCGAGACCGGAGACGCGACCTCCGGAGGCCCGGAGTCCGCGGGTCTGGCCCCGATGACGACGGTGGCGTACAGCTCGCCGGAACCGGTCACCCGCGTGATCAGCCCGTTGCGGGCGAAGACTTCGACGGTCCGCGGCGCCTGACGCTCGCTCGTCTCGATCAGCAGGTGACCACCCGGTGCCAGCCAGAGCGGCGCCGCGGCGGCCACCCGCCGCTGGACGTCGAGCCCGTCCGCGCCGCCGTCGAGCGCCACCCGCGGCTCGTGGACGCGGGCCTCCGGGGGCAGCAGCCCGATCGCCTCGGTGGGCACGTAGGGCGCGTTGGCGACCAGGACGTCGACGCGGCCCCGCAGCGCGGCGGGCAGCGGCTCGTACAGATCGCCCTCGTACACCCGGCCGCCGGCGGCGGTGACGTTGCGGCGGGCGCACCACACCGCGGTGGGGTCGATGTCGGCGGCGTGCAGCTCGACCCGGCCCAGGGCCGCGGCCAGCGCGACGCCCACCGCGCCCGAGCCGCAGCACAGGTCGACGACGACGGCTCCGGGCCGGGTGAGAGCGGCGGCCTGGCGGACGAGGAACTCGGTGCGGCGGCGGGGCACGAAGACCCCGGGATCCACGGCTACGCGCAGGCCGCAGAACTCCGCCCAGCCGAGGACGTGCTCAAGGGGCAGGCCAGCGACTCGCCGGTCCACCATGGCGTCGAGGTCGGCCGGTGTCCGGGCCGTGGAGACGAGCAACCGCGCCTCATCCTCGGCGAAGACGCAGCCGGCGGCCCGGAGCCTGGTGACGACGGAAGACAGACGATGACGTGGCGGCGAAGCCGACATGGGAGCCTTTCGAGATGTCGATGGGGCTCCCGCGGTCGCCTATGCCAGACGGACCGCACGGCCGTGAGATGGGAGCACCCAGCCTGATACAGCGGTAATGGGTCTCACCTCCTCGGGGCGATCACTACTGGAGACGGCAACAGTACCAGAGCCGCCCCGCGCCGCGGACAGGACACCGGGCCGGAACGAGCCTCGCCGGCTCCACCCGTCCGCTAGAGGGCGCGGTGCCGTTCCACGGCCGCGGCGGTGCGCGTGACATCCCCGGCGATGATCGCTTCGACCAGCTCGACGTGCAGGTCGAACCGGAGCCGGAGGTGGTCCTCGGCGCGGCTCTCCCCGTCGGAGTCGGCGTGCTCGGACAGCTCCGTGACGCATCGGATCATGCTCAGGTAGACGGCCTTGGCCAGGGGATTGGGGGTGATCTCCGCGATGCGCTCGTGCAGCGCCCAGTTGGCCCGCATGAACCGGTCGGTGCCGGTCGTGGCGCGCCTGAGCGCGGCGAGCAGGCGGCGCAGGTCCGTGATGTCCTGCCGCGTGCGGTGCCGGGCCGCGTCGGTGGCGATCAGGAGTTCCAGCGCCTCGCGCACCGCGATCGCGTCGGCCACCGTCGTGGGCGCCTCCCGTACGGTGAGCAGCGTGTGCCGCAGCCGCACGACCGGGTTGGGATCGGCCACGAACAGGCCGCCACCGCGACCGGGACGGATCTCGACGGTCCCCCGGTCGCTGAGCAACCGTGCCGCCTCGCTGATCGTCGCGCGTCCGTACCCGGACCGGTCGCGGAACTCGTCCATCGTGCCGATCAGGTCACCGGGCCCGAGGCCCCGATCGGCGATCATCGACTCGATGTCGGCGGCCAGCGCCTCCGCACGTGTCAGAGGTGCAGCGTTAACCACCCGCACGAATTTACCAGGTTCTTGGTCGTTTCCCGTCGCGGGCGATACGCTCCCGCGAGAAGATAACCACCGAAAGGTTCGGGTGTTTATTGTGTCGACCGGTGAGCCGGCCGCGGCGGGGCTCGCACGCGCCGGGGCCGCCGCGCACTGGAAGCCCGAGCACGCGGCGGGCGGCCGGCGGCGCCTCCGGCACGCCTGGCACCGCCTCCGCCGCAGGCCTCCCGGCGCTCGTCCGCGAGCCGGTGTCCCGACTCCCCCTGAACAGCGAAAGGCAGCACGCGTGACCGCAATCCATCAGGCGCAGCGAGCGGACCGCCGGGTCCGCCCGGCGGGGGAACCGCCGCCCCGCCACGGTTCCGCCGTCCGGAACGGCCGGGGCCCGGCCGCCGCCCGCCTCGGGCGACCCGGCCGTCCACGGCCCACCGCGGCGCTCCCGCCCGGCCGTCCGCGGGGCGCCGCGTGACCGGGCGGAGCGAGCACGGCACCCCGCTGCTGCGGCAGGTGCTGAGTCAGATCAAGGGCCCGGACCCGCGGCTGAACGAGGTCGTCTCCGCCCTGGTCACCCACCTGCACGCGTTCGTGGCGGAGGCGCGCCCCACCGAGCGGGAATGGCGGGCGGGGCTGGACTTCCTCATCGAGACCGGGCAGATGTGCACGGCCGAACGCAACGAGTTCGTCCTGCTCTCCGACATGCTGGGGCTGACCACCGCGGTCGACGACGTCAACCACATCGGCCCCGCGGGCATGACCCCCTCCTCCGTCGAGGGGCCCTTCCACTCCCCGGCGCCCGCGCGTGAGCTCGGCGCCTGGATCAGCTCCGGTCCGGAGCGCGAACGGGCCGTGCCGACGGTCGTGCACGGCCGGGTCCTGGACTGCGACGGCACCCCGCTGCCCGGGGCCGTGGTCGACCTGTGGCAGGCCAACGACACCGGCCTGTACGACACCCAGGACGACACCCAGGACCCGGGGAACCTGCGCGGGCTGTTCACCGCCGACGACCAGGGCCGCTACTGGTTCCGCACCGTCCGGCCCAGCAGCTACCCCGTCCCCACCGACGGCACCGGCGGGCGGCTGCTCACGGCCATCGGGCGGCACCCGATGCGCCCGGCCCACCTGCACTACCGGGTCACCGCCCCCGGCTACCGGCCGCTGACCACGCACGTGTTCCTGGCCGGGGACCCCTATCTCGGCTCCGACGCCGCGTTCGCGGTCAAGGACGAGCTGATCTGCCACCCCGTCGCCCGCGACGCCGGCAGCGAGGAGTGGCGGATGGACGGCCCGCACGAGGAGATCGACTTCGATCTCAAACTGGTCCCGCTCGACTGGACGGAGGAAAAGGCGTGAAGCTCGCCGGAGTGCTGCTGCCGGGAGAGGACACGGTGCGCATCGCCCGCCTGGACGGCGACACGGTCCGTGTCGTGACCGACGTCGCCCGGTTCTGGGCCGACGCCCGGGGCTGGACGGCGAAAGCCGCCGCGCTCACCGGAGACGCCGTCCCGGTCGGGTCGGTGCGGTTCGTGCCGCCGGTACCGCCGTCGGCGCGGGTCGTCTGCGTCGGGCTGAACTACCGCGCCCACGCCGCCGAGGGCTCCTTCGCGGTGCCCGAGCACCCGACCCTGTTCGGCCGGTGGACGGCCTCCCTCACCGCGGGCGGCGCCTCCGCTCCGGTCCCGGCCGGCGAGGCGGGACTCGACTGGGAGGGCGAGGTGGCCGCGTACGTCGCCGAGCCGCTGTGCGACGCCGACGCCGACACCGCCCGCGCGGCCGTGCTGGGCTACTCCACCTTCAACGACCTGACCGCCCGCCGCGCGCAGAAGCTCACCAGCCAGTGGACCCTGGGCAAGAACGGCGACCGCAGCGGGCCGATGGGCCCGATCGTCACCGCCGACGAGGTCGGCGACCTGCGCGACGGGCTGCGCGTGCGGACCCGGGTCAACGGGACCGTGGTCCAGGACGGCGACACCCGCGACATGATCTTCGAGGTGGGCGAGGTGCTCTCCCTGATCAGCCGCACCCTCACCCTCAACCCCGGAGACGTCATCGCCACCGGCACCCCCGACGGCGTCGGGTACGTGCGCACCCCGCCGTGGCTGCTGACCCCCGGCGACGTCGTCGAAGTGGAGATCGACCGGCTCGGCACGCTGCGCACGCCCATCGTCGGCCCGGACGGCCGCGTCACGGCCTCGGCGCCGTCGTAGGCCGCCGCCCGTGGCAGGTCGCCATCCGGTGTGAGCCGCCGCCCGCGGCAGGTCGCCATCCGCGGCGGACCGTCATCACCGCCCGCCGCTCCGCCCGGGTGGGGCGGGTGCGCCTCACCCGGCGCGCCGGCCCCGCCCGGCACCGGAACCACCCGGGACCAGGCCCGCCCGGGTTCTGTCAGCCCGCCTCCACCAGGGGCGGTTCCCCCCACGACAGGCTCAGCGCGTCCCGCAGGGCGGTGGTGGCGGCGGCTCCGATCCGTTCGGCGAGAACGCCTTCGATGACGGCGAGCGTGGCCTGGGCCCGCCGGTGGACCCGGGTGCCCTCGGCGGTGGCGCGGACCAGGCGGCTGCGGGCGGAGGCGGGATCGGGGACCTGCTCCAGCAGGCCCATGCCGATCAGGCCGTGCACGGCCTGGTGGACGGTCTGCCGGGTGACGCCGATCCGGCGGGCGAGCTCGGAGATCGAGGTGCCCTCGGGGTCCAGGGTGGCGAAGACGGCGGCCTGGGCGATGGTCACCGGCCGCTCCCCGGCGGCCTGCATGCTGGTCAGGAGGGCGTCGTCGAACCAGCGCTTGGCATCGCCGAGCAGCTGGGGCAGGTTCCGTGCGGAAGCGGTCATGGCTCCTCTGGGAAGCGGAGGCCTTCCAGCATAACGACCGTCCGTAACGGGCTCCGGGCCCGGCAGCCGGCGAGGGGACCGCGAGCGGTCCCGGGCTTCCAGGGAACGGAGTGTCGCGTACCGGCACGGTCGGTGAGAGGCTGCGCGCCGGGGGTTACACCGCCGTGAATGTCAGGTAACCTGACGATATTGTCGCCCCTCACCGTTCAAAGGTGTTCCATGACCATGGAGTTCGCCACCCGCCACCGTTCGCGCTCGTACATCCCCGCCGAGCCGGGCAAGCCCTACTTCATCGAGAAGGGCATGGGCGACCGGGCCCACCTGTTCGGCGACCTGTTCACCGTCTACGCCGGCGGCGAGCAGACGGAGAACACCTTCAACTTCTTCACCTGCGAGGGCGCCAAGGGCGACCTCATTCCCGCCCACTCCCACCCGGGGACCTACGAAGTCTTCTACATCACCGCCGGGGCGGTGCGGCTGTTCGTCGAGGACACCGCCGGCGAGCAGTACGAGAAGCTCCTCACCCCGGGCGACTTCGGGTTCGTGCCGAAGAACTGCCCGCACGCCTACCGCATCGAGCGCCACGGCAGCCAGATCGTCGGCGTGGCCGCCGGCCCCGGCGGCACCTTCGAGCGGTTCTTCGAGAACCTCGGTGCCCCCACCGAGGAGCTCGGCCTGCCGCGGCACCCCGTGGTGCCCGAGCCGCACAAGTTCGGCACCGTGCCCCAGCGGTACGACGTGCGGTTCCTTCCCGGCCACCAGTGGCGCACCGGGAGCTGAGCACCGTGGTCTACGCGAAGGCGCTGCTGGCCGGAGCGCTGGTCGGCGTCCTGTACGCGGCACTGCGGGTGAAGTCTCCGGCTCCGCCGCCGGTCGCGCTGTTCGGCCTGCTCGGCATGCTCGCCGGGCAGGCCGCCCTGGAACTTCTGTGACCGCCGCGGCCGGTACGCGTACGGGGATGTTCGTCCGCCGTGCCGCAGTCGCCTTCGCCGCCGGGCTGGCGATGGGCGCCGTCTACTGGGTCCTGGGAGTCGCCTCGCCCGCGCCGCCGCTGCTCGGCCTGACCGGGCTGCTCGGCATCGTCCTGGGCGAGCGGGCCGCCACGGCGGCCCGCTCCCGGCTGGCCCGGCACCGCGCCGCCCGCTCCACCGATCCCGGCCCCTCCGGCTCCCGAACCGACCAAGGAAACGCCCCGTGACCCTCCCCGAGCCTCCCGGTTTCGTCGACGTCCACGCCCACTTCGTCACCGACTCCTACGTGACCCGGGCCCGCGCCGCCGGCCACGACCTGCCCGACGGCATGCCCGCCTGGCCCACCTGGTCCGCCACCGCCCACCTGGACCTGATGGACCGCTGCGGCATCCGCACCTCCCTGCTGTCCATCTCCTCCCCCGGCGTGCACTTCGGCGACGACGCCGCCGCCCGCCGCCTGGCCCGCGAGGTCAACGAGGACGGCGCCCGGGTGGTGCGCGACCACCCCGGCCGCTTCGGCCTGTTCGCGTCCCTGCCGCTGCCCGACGTCGACGGTGCCCTGACCGAGATCGCCCACGCCTTCGACACCCTCGGCGCGGACGGCGTGGTGCTGGAGACCAACACCCACGGCGTCTACCTCGGCGACCGGCGTCTCGAACCCGTCTTCGCCGAGCTCGACCGCCGCGGCGCGGTGGTCTTCCTCCACCCGACCTCACCGGTGTGCTGGGAGCGGTCCGCCCTCGGACGCCCGCGCCCCATGGTGGAGTTCGTCTTCGACACCGCCCGCACCGTCACCGACCTGCTGTTCGCCGGCACCCTGGACCGCCACCCGGACCTGAAGGTGATCGTCCCCCACTGCGGCGGCGCCCTGCCCGTGCTGGCCGACCGCATCAACGGCTTCATGAAACTGTTCACGCCGTCGCAGGACGCCGGCGCCCCCGACGCCGTGGCACAGCTGCGCCGCCTGTACTACGACATGGCCGGCCCCGCCTTCCCCCGCCAGATCCCCGCCCTGCTCGGCCTCGTCGGCCCTGACCGGCTGCTGTACGGCAGCGACCACTGCTGGACCCCCGCCCCGGGCGTGGAAGCCCACGTCGCCTCCGTCAACGCCGCCCCGGCGCCCGGCGGCGGCACCTGGCAGTCCCTCACCACCGCCAACGCCCGGCGCCTGCTGCCCCGCCTCGCCGTACCCGGGAGGAATCCATGACCGTGCCCTCTTTCCCGGCCGGGTTGCTCGCCCCGCCCGACCCCGTCGCCCTGCCCCTGCCGCCCGCCGCGCGTCCCGCTCCCGGGGTACGGCTGGTACGCGGGGCCGTCTACACCGTCCGGGACGGCATCCGGCCTCTGGAGCTCGACCTGTGGCTCCCCGACGAGCCGCGGGCCCCGCTGCCGGTCATCGTCGCCGTCCACGGCGGCGCCTGGCGGACCGGCCTGCGTGAGGACATGGGACCGCGCTTCCGCCGCTGGTGGCCCGGTCCCTTCGCCCGCCTGGCCCGGGCCGGGTTCGCCGTCGCCTGCCCCTCCTACCGGCTCAGCGGGGAGGCCGTCCATCCCGCCCAGCTCGACGACCTCACCGCCGCCCTGCGCTGGCTCCACGCCCGCGCCGGCGAGCTCGGCCTCGACACCGGCCGCGTCATCACCTGGGGCGAGTCCGCCGGTGGCCACCTCGCCGCGCTGCTCGCCCTCACCGCCCCGCAGCGCGTACCGGACGGCTGCACCGTCGCCGGCTGCGTCGTCTGGTACGCCCCCGGCGACCTCACCACCCTCGCCCTGCACCTCCCGCCCGGCGCCTACGACCCCACCGATCCCCACAGCCCCGAAGCCCGGCTGATCGGGGCGGCGATCGCCGACGCCCCCGCCCGCGCCCGCGCCGCCAGCCCCGTCACCTACGTCACCGCCGACGCGCCGCCCTTCCTCATCCTCCACGGCACCGGCGACTCCATCATCCCCGTCGCCCAGGGCGA
The DNA here is from genome assembly GCF_039534445.1 of Streptosporangium fragile. NCBI lineage: Bacteria > Bacillati > Actinomycetota > Actinomycetes > Streptosporangiales > Streptosporangiaceae > Streptosporangium > Streptosporangium fragile. The sequence continues at coordinate 12,704 of NZ_BAAAVI010000066.1, forward strand.
GCAGCTGGCCGCAGCGCTACGGGAGGCGGGCGCCCGTGCCGACTTCCGTCCCGTCGCCGGCGCCGACCACCTCTGGGTCGGCCTGTCCGACCACGACGTCGAGCACTGCTTCACCGCCTCTCTGGAATTCGCCCGCGGCTGCGCCGCGGCCCCGGCTCCCTGAGCGCCCGAACCGCTCACGCGGAATTTTTCCCGCCGGGTGATCGCCGGGGTGAGCTGGGGGAAGGCGGCGGCACGCGGGGGCCGTCCGCCGGGGCCGCCGCATGGGCCGCGTGGAAGGGGGCAGTCTCCGGGTGCCCGTTGGGAGATCGTCACGGCGGACCCGCCGTGACCGTCACCCGCGGCGAGGTGGGAAACGGTGTTCTCATGCCGCCCCGGGCCGGCGGGCGTCCAATCGGAACACCGCAGACGGGAGGACATGGTGACGCCAACCAACCGTGACAAGCCGAACGAACAGCAGCCGATCAGGGCGGGCGGACCTCGCCGGGGCGCTCCGCGGCCGCTGATCGTCGCCGCGGCCGCGGCACTGCTGGCATCGGGTGGCATCGGGGTGGCCGCGGCGTCGGCGGCGACGCCCGTGCCGCCGCCGGCGGAGACGCCGACTCCGGCCCCGACGGAGACGATCAGCGAGACACCCGCGGAGACCCCCACCGGGCCGCCGGCCGAAACCCCCACCGGAACCCCCACCGGAACCCCCACGGAGACCCTCACTCCCCCGCCGACGCCCACCGCCACGGCGCTGCCCACGGTGCACCCCCTGGAGCTCTCCGGCGCGGTGCACGGTGAGTTCCTGGCCGGAACGGAGGACCCTTGCGTGTTCGTCACGGTGCTCGCCCAGACGGGTGAGGCGACCGCGGTGACCGAGGAGTCGATCACCGTGCGGAGCCGTGACGGCTTCGAGCAGGTGTACGCGATCACCGACGCCACACGCGTCGTCGCGGGCAAGCGCGGCAACAGCGAGGTCAGGCAGGGTGACTGGGTGGCCCTGACCGCGACGCGCGAGGGGCAGACGGCCACCGCCGCCTATGTCTACGACCTGTCACGGCCGGCCGGCAAGAAGAACCGGCGCGACGGCTGGTGGTACCACCGGCCGTCGTGGCCCGGCACGGCCAAGTGGCGGACCCCCACGCCCTGCCCCACACCGCCGCAGACCCCGGCCCCGGCCCCGACGGTGACCGACACGCCCACCGTGCCGCCCACCCCTGTCCCGACCACCTCTCAGACGCCGGCGCCGATCCCCTCGCAGACCCCCGCGCCGACCCCCGGCGTGACGGAAACAGTTCCCCCGACCCCGGCCCCGGCCCCCTGAGCGTCCGCTCCCGCTCCTGAGCACACGCCGGTGCGACGGCCCGGGCGGGCATCCCCGCGCCCGGGCCCCCTCACCGCGGCTTCCCCACCGGTCCCCGGTGTGCTCCGCCCGCCCGGGGCCCGTGATGAGCCTCCCGCTGACCTGTTTCCGGTTCTTCCCGCAGAAGGAGCATTTCAGCGGGTCCCGCGGTCACCGGTGCGTGCCGCTCGGGAACGTCTCCCCAGCGGTTGCGCGGGCCCGCCCCGGACGGACCGGCCCAGGTCCGGGGGTCAGAGGGTCACGGGCAGCGACGCCAGGCGCCAGGTGCCCGGGTCGGGGACGCGCGCCTCCTCCGGGGCTGCGGCCGGCGCCAGGCCGGGAAAGCGGCGCAGCAGCGCCGTGAGCGCGACCTCGGTCTGCACGCGGGCCAGCGAGGCTCCGAGGCAGAAGTGCGGCCCGTGGGCGAAGCCCAGGTGACCGACCGGTCCCGCGGGCCGGTCGAGGTCGAGCCGGTCGGCGTCGGCGAACGCGCGCGGGTCCCGGTTGGCGGCGGCGATCGCGGCGATGACGGGCTCGCCCTCGCGCACCGGGACGCCGCAGAGTTCGACGTCCTCCCGCGCGTACCGGGGTATCGACAGCAGCGTCGGACCGCACCAGCGGATCAGCTCCTCGACGGCGCGGGGCATGAGCTCGGGATTCGCGCGGAGCGCGGCGAGCCGGTCGGGGTGGGAGAGCAGGGTCGCCACGGCGTTGGCGATGAGGTTCGTGGGTGTCTGTCCTGCGATGACCAGATGCCAGATCAGGGTGATCATCTCGGTGTCGCTGAGCCGGTCCCCGTCCTCGGCCTGGGCGCGGATGAGATCCGAGATGAGGTCGTCGCCGGGTTCGGCCCTGCGGCGCGCGACCGCCGCCTTGGCGCCCGCCATGATGCCCGGTATGGCCTCGCCGAACCCCTGGCCGGAGCCTGCCGCGACGGTGGCGCCGTATTCCCGCCATCGCGGGCGGTCGGGCTCGGGAACGCCGACCAGCTCGCAGATCACGTCCATCGGCAGCGGTCGGGCGAAGTGCCGCAGCAGGTCCACGGAGCCGTTCTCGGCGTGGCCGGGCAGGTCGTCGAGGAGGTTCTCGACGAGCGGCTCGATCCGTGGCCGGAACCCGGCGGCGCGGCGCGCGGTGAACGCGGGCGACACGAGCCTGCGCAGCCGCGCGTGCTCCGGCCCGTCCATTTCGCTCATGGTCCGCATGTAGGGCAGGCAGTCTTCGGGGACGTCGGGCCGGATGAAGCTGCCGGCGTTGATCTCGAACCGCGGGTCGCCCAGCATCGCCCTGGCGTCCTCGTGCCGGGTGAGGACCCACACCGGGCCGAGACCGGGGATCAGGAGCCGCGCCAGCGGCGAGCGCTCACGGACGCGTCCGTAAGCGGTGAAGGGGTCACGCAGCACCTCGGCGTCGGTGAGGTCGATCTCGGGGACGCCGCTCGCATCCAGACCGGTTCCGGTCATTGATCCTCCCAGGTTTCAGATGTTCTCAACACATGTTCTCATCATCTGAATGGTGAAGGTATCTTGGATCGGGGCGTGCGGCAAACGCCGGACGAGGAGGGGGCCGGCTCAGACCTGTGCGGCCTCGACCTGGGACCGTGCGCGGACCGGGACGACGTGATGATCGGCGTGTCGCACTCCTGGCGCAGGAAGGCAAAAGCTCACTGGAGGTTGTGCTCGGCGGTCCCCATCATGGCGTCGTGGTCGGGGAAGCCGCCGTCGAGGAGCCGTAGCGGTCCGGCGACGAGCGACAGACGCATCGCCGGCGTGCAGAGGGTCAGGCGCTGCTCGTCGAGACCGCTTCTGCGCGGCCACCGCTGGTGCTCGCCGGAGCGGAGTCGCAAGAACGCGTGCTCCCACTCGACGTCGAAGAACATCCCGGGTTGGCGGCTGCACGACGGCACCATCACCACCCGCGCCATGCCGCGCGGCACCGACGACCTCGATCTGGAGTACCGGGCCGCGCGTATCTCCCTGGACGGGGTCTCGGTGGCAACGAGGAAATTTTCAACGAAGTACCGCTTGGCCTGCGGTAACGGATGCGTTGGACGGGTCGTTGATCGCTGTTCACCGATGTGCTGCGGGACTTTCCGGACGGTGGCGGCCGCAGGGCGTCGGTGATGTATGAGGAGTTCGTGGTCAAGCAGCGGATACGGCGGTTCGGTATGGCTCCGGGCGATGTCGGCGGCCTGCCGGCGAGCTATGGCTGGGTGGAGCGCGAGCAGACCGGCGTCGCCGAATACCGGGTCCGCCGCCTGGAGCCAGTGGGATGTGAGCTGCCTGCGTCCGGCCTCGAACGCTTCGTCTTCGCCGAGAAGCGGTAGCCGCGCTCAGGCGGCGGCGAGGAAATCACGGATCTTCGCGGCGACGCGGGGGTAGTCAGGGCCGAACCAGATCATGTGACTGCCGGCCCGGCTGTCTGCCAGTTCTGCGTTCGGCATCGCCGCTGCCAAGGACTCGGCGTGGGCGAAGGGCACCGACCGGTCATGGCGGGTGGCGATGACCAGCGCGGGCTGGCTGACATGCGCGGCGCAATCCGGCACGGGGAGCATGTCGGCGATGAAGCCGCTCCCTGAGCGCATCACGGTGAACAGCCCGGCCAGCGTGGCCCGCTCGGCGGTGGACAAACCTGCCAGGACCTGACGCGCGGGCAGGACCGACAGGTCGCGCAGCAGCAGGCGCAGCCCCAGGGACGGTGCGAGGCGGACCAGGGACCGCAGGATCGCCCAGGTGCCGGCCTCCAGGCGGGCGTTGAACACTGCCCGGCCGCCCAGCCGGGTCAGCCGGTCGGGCCAGGGCAGGAACCCGACCGCGCTTTGCAGGATGACGCGCTCGACCAGGTCCGGGTGGCGGGCGGCCATGGTCAGCGCGGTGCGCCCCCCGGCCGAGATGCCCACGACCGCGGCGAGGCGTTCGATGCCCAAGGTTCGGCACAGCTGGGAGGTGGCGTCGGCGAAGCTGGCCGGCGTGGTGCCTGTGGTCAGCGGCGTACGCCCGTAGCCGGGGCGCGAGGGCGCCAGCACCGTGAAGCCGGCGTCGGCGAAGATCTCCTCACCCAGCGCCAGTCCCGCCCGCATGTGACCGCCGTGGAACACCAGGACCGTCCTGGGGCCTTCGCCCTCCAGCCGGTACTCCACCGGGCCCGCCGGCAGGTGCGCGACGACGGTGGCGCGCTCGGAAAAGGCTGTGTGGTGGGAAGGGGACACCAGGGTACCTCCTTGGACGAAAAGGGGATCACGTCCTCTGACCGGCGGGCGGACATCCGGGGCGACCCGGCGGGTCAGCCTCTGCACGCTCGGCCCTGGCACGGTCACTCGCGTCGGCGTATTTTGCGGGTGACGTTCCCGTACCAGGCCGGGACCTCACGCTCGTCATCGAACCAGCGTGCCACCACGATGTCGGTCGAGCTGTGCAGCAGGATCGACAGCACGATGGTCACGGCCACGAGCTGGAACACCTGCTCGGCGGGCGCGATGCCGGAGCCGAGCACGAGCAGCCCGTACACGACGGAGGCGAAGCCCTTGGGCCCGAACCAGGCCACCGCCGCCTGCTCGCGCACCGACAGCCCCGAACGCAAAAACGACAGCCAGATCGCGACCGGCCGGGCCGCGACCAGCGCGAGCAAGGCGAACAGCCAGCCCTGCCAGCCGACCGAGCCGAGCAGCGCCGGGGTGATGAGCGCGCCGAACACCAGCAGCGCGGCCAGCTTGAACACCTCGGCGATGAGCTCGCCGAAGTGCTCGAACGACTCGCGCTGCCGCGGCCCGAAGGTGGCCACGGTGATGCCGGCCGAGAACGCGGCCAGGAACAGGTTGCCGTGCGTGGCCTTGCCGACGGCGAGCACGAGCAGGCCGATGGCCAGGGCGTTGAGCGGCTCGTACTGGGTGGAGGCGGAGAACCAGCGTGTCTGCTCCAGCTTGATCGCCGCCCACGGGATGGCGACGCCGATGAGGACGCCCAGGCCGAGTTCCAGCCCCAGCTCGCCCAGGTGCAGGTCGTCCGAGCCGGAGGCCACGGCCAGGAAGAGGATGACGAACGGCAGCGCCAGCCCGTCGTTGACACCGGACTCGACGTTGAGCAGCTGCCGCAGCCGGGGCGGCACCTTCTCGTTGCCGACCAGCGCGGCCGCGAACACCGGGTCGGTGGGCGCCAGGATCGCGCCGATCAGCAATGACTCGATCCAGCCGAGACCGAGCAGATAGTGCGCGCCGACGGCGGTGATGGCCAGGGTGAGCGGCAGGCCCCAGCCGAGCGCCCGGCCCGGCAGCCGCCAGGCGCTGCGCAGCTCGGTCCAGCCCACCCGCATGCCGTCGGTGAACAACACCGTGAACAGCGCCAGCTCGGCCAGTGTGGCGACCAGGTCGTCCCCCGGGTCGAGCGAGACCACGCCCAGCACACCGTCGCCCAGCACGAACCCGGCCACCAGGAACAGCGCCGCCGTGGACAGGATGGTGCGGTGGGCCAGACTGGACAACAGCACGGCCAGCAGCAGCGCGGCCGCGAACGCGGTCAGCAAGGTGGTGCCCATCAGGGGCACCGCGGGGGGAAAGTCATCGTGCCTCCGGCCGAGCCATCTTGAAGATCATGCCGACCAGACTTCCCGGCGCACCGGGCCCCACCATAACAGCAGGGGGCCGGCGGCGAACGGGCGGGACCGGCCAGTAGGAAGGGTCCCGTTCTGGCGGGTCGCCGACTCGTGACCCGGGCGGAGCCGCCGGGCGCGCTCCTCGACGACTCCCGGCACCTTTACCGGGCCCTTCACCAGGCCCAGGACGGGTCGCCGGTGGCGTCCTGTGAGACGGTCCACAGGCGCTCGCGGGCCGCGGCGTCGTAGGCGAAGGCGGGAGCGTCGACCGGGTGGAGGTTCTCGTCCAGGTAGATGCCGCGCAACGTGGCCCTGCCCTCCGCCGCGGGGCCGGGGTGCTGCCAGGTGCCGGTGCGGGTGGCCAGGGCCGCATACGCCTCGCCCAGGCGCTCGGCCGGGATCGCGAGCCGGTTCTTGGGGGCGTACAGCATCCGCAGCGCCCACGGCAGGGCGGCGACGCGGTCGGCGTCGAGTCGTACGGCGGGCACCCGGACGCAAGCGACGTCCAGCGCGCCGCGGGCCCGCAGGGCCAGCGAGTAGGTGGTCATGATCTGGGCGAGTTTGGCATGGTAGTAGGCCTTGGTCGGGCTGTACCAGCCGGGGCCGTCGAGCTGGTCGAAGCGGATGGCGATGCGCGGCATGGTGATCAGGCCCTTGCTCGCGACGTTGATCACCCGGGGACGTGCGGCGGCGGCCAGCAGCGGGCTGAGGCGCGCGGTGAGCCGGAAGGGGCCGAGGTGGTTGGTCGCCCAGAACAGCTCGTGACCGGACGAGGTGAACACAGGGGTGCGCATCGTCTGGTCGAACACCGCGGCGTTGTTGATCAGGACGTCGAGGTGGCCGGTCGCGTGGGAGATCTTCTCGACCGCCGCGTCGATGGAGTCGGGATCGGCCAGGTCCGCCGGGACGAGGGTCGCGGGGTGGGCGGCGCCGGCGTTGATCACCTCCAGGGCGGTGCGACCGCGGTGGGGGTCGCGGCACAGGGCCAGGATGCGGTGACCGCGTGCGGCCAGCCGCTGCGCCGCCCGCAGGCCGATGCCGGAGTTGGCGCCGGTGATGGCGATGGTGAGAGGTTCGGAGTGGGACATGTTTCGATCCTAAGTGTTCGGAACATTCCGAACAAACTAGAATGTCTCCATGGCGGACATCGAGGAGTTCGTGGAGAGCGCCGGGCTGTACTTCGAGCGGCTGGGGCTCAGCCGCACCGCCGGCCGGGTGATGGGCTGCCTGCTCGCCGACACGGGCGAGGCCGTCGACGCGCCGGGACTGTGCGCGAGGCTCGGGGTGGCCAAAAGCAGCATGAGCGTGGCCCTGCACCAGTTGGAACGCAGCGGACTCGTCGAGCGTTACCGTCCCCCCAGGGCGCGGCGCGATCACTACCGGCTGACCGAGGACGTCTTCGGGCGCGCGTTCCGGGCGAAGATGACCGAGTTCGCCGCCTTCGCCGCGCTGGCCGAGCAAGGGCTCGACGTGGTGGGCGACCGTCCCGCCGCCCGGGCCCGGCTGGAGCACATGCGCGACATGTACGCCTTCATGGCACGGGAGTTCCCCAGGCTCCTCGACCGATGGGACGCGGAAAGGACCGACGCCGCCCGCCGGCCCGACGGTTCGGATACGGACGGCCCGCACCGTCTTCGACCGCCAACCAGGCTCTGATGCGGTGACCTGCCGGACGACCGAGTATCAGGCCCTCCACTCGGGTCCGTGCGATACGGGAAAGCAGCCGTAAGTGATCAGACTCCCCGCCGATGCCCGAGCACGGCCCGGGCGGCAAGATAAGTGTGGTGATCCACCGTCCATTCGCTCAGATGCTGCTGGACCGTTTCCAGCACCCGGCCCAGATCATCGTGTCCGCGTTCGCCGCCGCGGTGGCGGCCGGCACCGCGGCTTTGGCCAGCCCGCTGGCTACCGAGTCCGGCACGCCGGCCAAGCTGATCGACGCGCTGTTCACCGCCACTTCGGCGGTGTGCGTCACCGGGCTGGTGGTCGTCGACACCGGCACCCACTGGTCGGCCTTCGGCGAGGTCGTCATCCTGATACTCATCCAGGCCGGCGGACTGGGCATCATGACACTGGCCACCCTGTTCGCGGCGATTATCTCCGGACGGATCGGGCTGCGCGCCCGCTTGTGGGCCCAGGCCGAGACCAAGACCTTGGCGATGAGCGACCTGCGCCGGGTGGTGCGCAACGTGGTGATCTTCAGCCTCGTTTGCGAGGCGCTCATCGCGATCGCGCTGACCGCCCGGTTCGCCATCGGGTACGACCAGCCGCTCGGCCGCGCCGCTTACTTCGGCGTCTTCCACGCCATCTCGGCGTTCAACAACGCCGGCTTCGGACTTCTGCCCGACAACCTGATGCGGTTTTCCACCGATGCGTGGATCTGCCTGCCCATCGCACTCGCGGTCATCGTCGGCGGGCTCGGATTCCCGGTGGTGTTCGAGCTGCGCCGCTCCTGGCGCCACCCGCGCCGCTGGTCGGTGCTGACCCGCATCACCGTGGCCGCCACCCTGGTCCTGCTCATCCTGGGCTTCCTGGTCTTCACGATCACCGAGTGGGCCAATCCCAAGACGCTGGGGCCGATGGAGGTGGGCGGCAAGCTGCTGGCCGGGTTCTTCACCGGGGTGATGCCGCGCACCGCCGGGTTCAACAGCCTGGATGTCGCGGCCATGTACCCGACCAGCTGGCTGGCGACCGATGTGCTGATGTTCATCGGCGGCGGCAGCGCCGGCACCGCCGGTGGCATCAAGGTCACCACCTTCGCCGTGCTGGCCTACGTTTTGTGGGCCGAACTGCGCGGCGAGACGCACGTCAACGCCGGCCACCGTCGCCTGGCCGCCACCGTACAACGCCAGGCGCTGGCCATCGCCCTGCTGGGTGTGGCGTTGGTCATCGTCTCCACTTATGCGCTGCTGGCGCTGACCCCCCACAGCCTGGATCAGGTTCTGTTCGAGGTGATCTCGGCCATCGCCACGGTGGGATTGTCGACCGGCATCACCGCCGACCTCACTGCGGCCGGGCAGCTGCTGGTCACCTTTTTGATGTTCGCCGGCCGGGTGGGCCCGGCCACCCTGTTCTCCGCGCTGGCCCTGCGGACCCGGACCCGCCGCTATGAGCTGCCCGAGGAGAAAATCATCGTCGGCTGAGCCACACGGCCCGCCGTCACCTACTGATGACGGCCGCGCAGACATCACCGTCGGCAGCGACGCGCGTCCACCGTCGGGAGCAGGGTTCCGATGGTGCTGACGGTGCCGTAGACGAAGGCGGCGACCAGCACCAGCCACAGCGACAGCCAGATCCGGTCGCGGCGCAGGATCAGCCGGGCCAGCACACCTGTCCCGGCCACCTCAGGCCGCCCTCGTCTGGTAGTGGCGCAGGAACAGTTCCTCCAGGGTGGGCGGCTGCGCGGTGAGGTCGTGTACGCCGAGCGCCGCCAGGCGGGCCAGCACGCCGGCCAGTTCGGCGGGATCGACCTGGCAGCGCACCCGACCGGCGGAGTCGACGGCCAGGTCGTGCACCCCGGGCAGGGCCGCGAGCCCGTCGGGCGGGCCGGGCAGTTCGGCGGTGATGGACGTACGGGTCAGGTGGCGCAGCTCGGTAAGCGTGCCGGACTCCACGGTGCGCCCGGCGCGGATGATCGACACCCGGTCGCACAGCGACTCCACCTCCGACAGGATGTGGCTGGACAGCAGGATGGTGCGCCCCTTCGCCTTCGCCTCGGCGACGCAGTCGCGGAAGACGGCCTCCATCAGCGGGTCCAGGCCGGAGGTGGGCTCATCGAGCAGCAGCAGTTCCGCATCGCAGGCGAACGCCGCGATCAGTGCCACCTTCTGCCGGTTGCCCTTGGAGTAGGCGCGGGCCCTGGTGCCGGCGTCCAGCTCGAAGCGCTCGATCAGCTCCGCACGGCGGGCCGCGCCGACCCCACCTCGCAGCCGCGCGAGCACGTCGATGATCTCTCCGCCGGTCAGGTTCGGCCACAGCGTGACGTCACCCGGGACGTAGGCGAGCCTGCGGTGCAACTCGACCGCGTCGGCCCACGGGTCGCCGCCCAGCAGGCGGACGCGGCCGGCGTCGGCGCGCAGCAGACCGAGCAGGATCCTCAGGGTGCTGGTCTTGCCTGCGCCGTTGGGGCCGAGGAAGCCGTGCGTCTCGCCCTGCCGCACGGTCAGGTCCAGGCCGTCCAGGGCGCGGGTACGGCCGTAGGTCTTGACCAGGCCGGTGATCTCGATCGGGTCAGTCATCGCCGTGCTCCCTGGTGATGTCCTCGGTGATGCTTCGGCCGGAGTCGGACCGAACGAAGTCGCCCATGGCCGCGTACACGTCGGCCATGGCGGCGCCGATGGCGGTGGCGTGCTCGCGGGCCAGCACGTCCACACCCATCCGGCGGGTCAGGTAGGTGTGCAGGACGATCGTCCCGGCATGCATCGCGCTCATGACGGCGGCGGCGTCGCGTGCCCTGGCCGAGCCGGGCGCGAACCGGTCGGGCCAGGTGCCGGTCAGGAACTCCTCGGTCACCCGGACCGCTCCCCGGAAGAACATCTCGGCGGCGGGCGAGCCGTCCACCAGGGCACGGGCGAGGTAGCGCGCCAGTAGGCCACTGCCGTCGTAGAGGTCGGCGAGCCCGCCGGGCTCGGGCTTGGCGGCCTCGTCGGCCGAGCGGCGTACCAGCACGTCCATCACGTAGGAGTCGCAGGCGTCGCGCAGCCCGTCCTTGGTGCCGAAGTGGTGCTGCACCAGCCCGACCGACACGCCCGCGTCCCGGGCGATGTCCTGCAACCGGGTGGCTTTGACCCCGTGCTCGGCGAACCGCGCCAGCGCGACGTCCCTGATCCGGGCGCGCGCGGTCAGATCGTCGAACTGCCTGTCACGACTGTCACTCACACCCGTGACTATATATAAATATTGTTTCCCATATCTAGGTATGGTGCCAGCCTGTGAGTGCCCTGTCGGGTGCGTCAAGATCGGAGACGGCGGAGCAATGCCAGAGCGTCGAGGTCTCCCGTGAGCCCGGGGCGTCCGGCGTGGTCGTCACCCTCGTGGTCCACGAGCACAGGCGGCTCGGCCGCGGCATCGAGTTCGCCGCACCGGCCGAACCGTTCCAGGCCGTCGACATCGGCCGGGAGTTCCTCACCGGCGAACTTCAGGGCTCCCGCGGTCCGTCCGGGATCGTGTTCACCGTGCTCGTAGCCCTGTCTGAGGTGGAACGCGAATACATCCACGACCGCGCCCCGGAAGGCCACGAATCCGGCCGCGGCACGGCCATCGGCGGTGCCGACGACCGTGACTGACGCTCGGCTGACCGAATGACCGCAGGCCGGAGATGGGTTCGTTGGATTTTCGCTGACTACTACGGGAACCTTCGCCGGCGCACCCGACGAGCCCTCTTGGCGATACACTAATTTTAGTTCATACTGAAATAACTGCAATAAGGAGGTGGGTGGCATGGCCGAACAAGATCCGTTGCTGGAATGGGTGGAGCGGGTCGCCATGTACCTGGCGCGCGACGGAGTACCGCCCATCGCCGGGCGGGTGCTGGGCTGGCTGATGATCTGTGATCCGCCCGAGCAGTCCGCCGGGCAGATCAGCGCGGCCATCGGCGCCAGCCGCGCCTCGCTGACCTCCAACCTGCGACTGCTGTCCAGCATGGGGTTTCTCGCCTGGCGGACCCGGCCGGGAGAGCGGACCGTCTACTACCGGATGGCCGAGGACGCCTGGATGGCCGTTGTCCGCAAACAGATCGCCGGGATCGCCTCGTTCCTGGACATCACCCGCGAGGGCCTGGATCTGGTCGGCCCGGACGATGACCGCGCCCAGCGCATCCGCCAGGCGCACGCCGCCTTCGCGTGGATGGCCACGGTGTTCGACAACGCACCAGCCCTGCGCCCCGGCGGCCCCGGCGGCAAGGAGGCGACGTGACCAGGCAGGCGATCGTGGTCGGCGGCGGCATCGGCGGACTGGCCGCCGCCTTGGCCCTGCAGCGGATCGGCTGGCAGACCATCGTTTTGGAACGCGCGCCACAGCCGGGCGAGATCGGCGCCGGCATGTCCCAGGCTCCCAACGCCATGCGAGCGTTGGCCGAGCTCGGCGTCGAAGATCAGGCCCGGGCGGCCGGGGTGCCCACCTACGCCTCCAGTAACCTGCGGACGCCGGACGGCCGCTACCTGCAGCGCGCCCGGCCTGGCGATGCGACACCTCTGCTCGGCTTCCACCGCGCCGACCTGCGCCGAGTGCTGCTGAACGCGGTACCCGCCGGCTGCGTACGTACGAACGCGGAGGTCACCGCCGTCCGTCAGGACGCGGGCAGTGCGACCGTCGGATTCGGCGGCGACAAGTTGACCGCCGACCTGGTCATCGCCGCCGACGGCATCCGCAGTACCGTCCGCCGACTGCTGTGGCCGGACGCGCCACCGCCACGTTTCCTCGGCCGGACCGCCTGGCTGGGCATCGCCGAGGTCCCCGGCCTGCCCGGCAGCATCACCCTGGGCCCGGGCGCCTTCTTCCTCATCCACCCCGTCGCGCGCGGCCGCGCGTACTGGGCCTACATCATCCCGGCCCACCATCCGGGCATCCGCTACGAGCGGGAGAAGGCCGAAGTCTTCCGCCGGATCGGAGACTGGCACGACCCGATCCCCGCGTTGATCGAGGCCACCCCGCCCGAGGATGTGATCCACATCGATATCCACGACCTGGACCCGCTGCCGACCTACGTCCGCGGCCGGGTGGCGCTGCTCGGTGACGCTGCGCACGCGATGAGCCCCGATCGCGGCCAGGGCGCCGGGCAGTCGATCGAGGACGCCGTCGTGCTCGCCGCCGCCCTCGCCGGCGAGCCCACGATCGAGGGCGCGTTGCGCCGCTACGACGCCGAACGCCGCCCGCGCACCCAGGCCACCGTCCGCGGCGCGCGCAAGGACGGGCATCGCACCAACCGCACCTCCAGGGCCGTCTACCGGGCGTTGGTCACCCTGCTGCGGATGGTGCCCGCGCCATTGTGGCGCAAGGGCCTGGCCGCCGACGGCAACGCCACCTGGCGGTGGCGGCCACCGAGCCTGCCGTCACCGCCAGATGGCCATTGAACCGGACCGGTGCGGCTCGGCGACCCTGCGGCGGCCGCCATCCGTGTCGCGGCCCGGCTCGTGCCTGTCCCGGCTGCGGACACGACCTGGTCGCCGACGGTGCGCGGGGATGCCGTGGCGGTGAAGAGCCGATGCCACCCACACGCGCCCGGATGGAGGGGACGGCTCAGCCGGGCTGCCGCTCCTGCCAGCGTCTGATCAGGTCGGGGATCTCGTTGAGCATGAACTCATAGAAGTCACGCATTCGCGTCAGGCGTGCGTGGGCCGGGTCGTCGGAAGTGGTGGTGGCGATGCCGGTCTCGGCTGCCTGCAGCATGACGTGGACGACGGTGTTCTGCGTGGAGAACAGGGTCGCCCAGGCGTCGTCGCGCAGCCGGTAGTGCTCGCGGCGGCTGCCGGGCGCGGGCAGGCGTTCGATCAGCCCGACCGACAGCAGCGTCTTGACCGCGCCGGACACGGAACCTGCGCTGACGCCGAGCCGGTCGGCGATCTCACCCATGGTGACCGTCTCGGCATCGGTGAACAGGAACACCGCCAGAGCCCGCGCCGACATACGCTGCAGGCCGCCCTCGGTCAACACCAGCGCCAGCCGTTCTGCGGCCTGCCACCGCTCCTTCTCGCTCACCTGCCACCTCCACGGCAGCAGGATAGCCGGAGATAAGGAGTCTTCTGAAATTTCTGAATTTTAGCTATATTGCCAATATTCGGCCTGTCAAGGGGCCGTCGGTGTGCCGGGAAGCCTGGTCGGCGAGCGAAGAAGTCTCTCCACGCAAGGAACGCCGATGAAGGTCCTCATCCTCACCCATGGCACCCGCGGCGACGTGCAGCCGTACGCCGCTCTCGCGCTGGCGCTCAAACGGGCCGGGCACGAGCCGGTGCTGGCGGCCCCGGCCGCGATGGCCTCCCTCGCCGAGCCGCACGGCATCGCCTACGCCCCGCTGCACGACGGGCCGAACACGCTGCTCGACGAGCCCGAGATCCGCCAGGCCATCGAGAGCAACTACCGCGGCCTGCCCGGCAAGGTGGTCGCCCTGCGGGTGATGCGCCGCAGCAAGCCGCTCATGGCCAAGGTGCTCGACGACATGGCGAGCGTCGCAGAGGCCGGGGCCGACCTGGTCGTGCACGCGCCGGGCGTGCCCGGTCAGCACGTCGCCGAGCGGCTGGGGGTACCGGCGGTACCCGCCGCGCTCCAGCCGGTGTGGGTGCCCACCGGGGCGTTCCGCAACCCGATGCTGCCGCTGCCGCTGCCCAAAGCGCTGAACCGGGCCTCCTACCTGCCGATCAAACTGATGCTGCGCTCCTTCGGCGGCATCGCCGACGATCTGCGCAGACGGCGGCTGGATCTGCCACGGCGGCACGGACGGCACGACATCCTGCGTCGCCCCGACGGCCGCCCGGCGACCGTGCTGCAGGCGTTCAGCCGTCACATCCTGCCCGGCGGCCTGGACTACCCGGCGTGGGTGCACACCACCGGCTTCTGGTTCCTGCCCGCCCCGCCCGGCTGGACGCCGTCGGCGGAGCTGGCCGCCTTCCTGGAAGCCGGGCCTGCGCCGGTGTACGTCGGGTTCGGCAGTATGGCCGGCACCGACCCGCAGCGCCTCGGCCGCATCGCCGCCGAGGCGCTCCGGCTGGCCGGGGTGCGTGCCGTGCTGGCCTCCGGCTGGGGCGGCATCCAGGCCCCCGACCTGCCGGACACCGTCCACCTGCTCGACCACGCCCCGCACGACTGGCTGTTCCCGCGCATGGCCGCGATCGTGCACCACGGCGGCAGCGGCACCACCGGCGCCGCGCTGGCCGCCGGACGGCCCCAGGTGGTGTGCCCGTTCGTCGCCGACCAGCCGTTCTGGGCGGCCCGCGCGCACGCGGCCGGCGTGGCCGTACCGCCCCGGCCTCAGCGGCGCCTCACCCCGGACAACCTCGCCGCCGCCATCCGCCTGGCCGCCACCGACACGGAGATGGCGGCCGTCGCCGAGGACCTCGGGCGGCGCATCCGCGCCGAGGACGGGACCGGTCGCGCCGTCACGATCCTGGAGTCGCTGTCATGAGCATGAGTAATCTGCGCGGCCTGCTGACCGTCGCCGATCCAGGTCATCTGCGAGCTGCTCGGCGTCCCGCTCACCGACCGCGACACCTGGCGGGCCTGGGCCGGTGACCTGAGCGCGCCCGACCCGGCCAGGATCGCGGCCGGGGCGCGCGGGCTGGGCGAGACCCGGCCGGATGCCCGGCGGGCAGACCGGCGAGGCGCTCGACCACCGGTTTGCCCGCAGGATCGGTGCCATTCGTTCCAGGGGTGCCCGTACCGGTGTGATGGGCGTCGTCTCCGGCATCTCGCCTCCACGCATTGTGGCACCTCACCTCCATTCTGATCGCCGCCCCGGGGCCGCAACAGCCGGCGGACCTGCCCGGGATCGCGGCTCAGTCGACGCAGACGCGGCAAGAGACCGCCACCGCCGCTCTGATCGGCCGGTGCGGGTGTTGGTACATTGATTCCAGGTGAGCCGGGAAGCCTGGTCGGCGCTGGTGTCAGTGGCTCCGAAAGGACCGGCCATGCGTGCTCGTGATCTGGTCAGCGCTTTCCCGACCGTCTCCCTGGACACTCCGGTGATCGACGCCGCGCGGTTGCTCACCGAGCAGGATCTGCCGGGCCTGATCGTCATCGACGACGACGGCCTGCCCTTGAGCATCCTGCCGGGCACGCAGGTGCTGCGGCTGGCCGTGCCCGGTTACTGCCAGGACGATCCGGCGCTGGCCCGGGTGGTGGACGAGGCGCACGCGGACGTGTTCCTGCGCTCCCTGGCCGGGCGGACCGTGCGCGAGGCCCTGCCCACCAAGCCGCGCGAGTTGCCGGTCACCGACCCGGACGCCACTGTGCTGGAGATCGCGGCGCTGATGGCGCGCACCCGCAGCCCGCTGGTCGCGATCGTGGACGCAGGCCGCCTGCGGGGGGCGGTCACGCTGCAGGCGCTGCTGGATCGGCTGCTCGCCTCATGACCGCCACCGCGTGGCTTGCGGTGGTCGTGTTCCTCGGCGCGTACACGCTGATCGCCACCGAACGTATCCACCGGGTCGTCGCGGCCCTCGGCGGAGCCGGGATCATGCTGACCGTCCACGCCACCGACGCCGAGTCCGCGTTCTTCTCCGAACAGAGCGGGATCGACTGGAACGTCGTCTTCCTGCTCCTCGGCATGATGATCATCGTCGGGGTGCTCAAACAGACCGGCGTGTTCGAATACCTGGCGATCTGGGCCGCCAAGCGCGCCCGGGGCAGACCGTACCGGCTGATGGTGCTGCTCGTCGTCATCACCGCGGGCGCCTCGGCGCTACTGGACAACGTCACCACCGTGCTGCTGATCGCCCCGGTGACGTTCCTGGTGTGCGAGCGGCTGGCGCTGCCGGTCGCCCCCTACCTGATCGCCGAGGCGATGGCCTCCAACATCGGCGGCGCCGCCACCCTGGTCGGCGATCCGCCCAACATCATCATCGCCAGCCGGGGCGGCCTGTCCTTCAACGACTTCCTGATCCACATGGCACCCATGGTGGTGGTGCTGATGGCGGTCTTCGTCGGATTGTGCCGGCTCATGTTCCGCAGGGCGTTCGTCTACGACCCCGACCGGGCCGCCGACATCATGGGGCTGGACGAGCGCGAGGCCATCGCCGACCGGAAGCTGCTGAGGCAGAGCCTGACCGTGCTCGCCCTGGTCATGACCGCCTTCGTACTGCACCCGGTGCTGCACTACGAGCCCTCGGTGGTGGCTCTCCTCGGCGCCGGGATTCTGGTGGCACTCACCAAGGTCACCACCGAGCAGGCCATCGCCGAGGTGGAGTGGCCCACCCTGGTGTTCTTCGCCGGGCTGTTCGTCATGGTCGGCGCCCTGGTCAACACCGGCGTCATCGGGCAGATCTCCCAGGCCGCGGCGGGCGCCACCGAGGGACGACTCGGGCTGACCACCATGGGCCTGCTGTGGGCCTCGGCCGGGCTGTCGGCCGTCGTCGACAACATCCCCTACGTCGCCACCATGAGCCCGATCGTCGCCGACCTGGTCCAGGCGAACGGCGGCAACGAGTCCGCCCAGGTTTTGTGGTGGGCGCTGGCCTTCGGCGCCGACCTGGGCGGCAACGCCACCGCGGTCGGCGCCGCGGCCAACGTCATCATTGTCGGCATCGCCGCGCGTAACCGCACCCCGATCAGCTTCTGGGAGTTCACCCGGTACGGCCTCGTCGTCACCGTCGTGACCGTCGCCCTGGTCACGCCGTATCTGTGGCTGCGCTACCTCCTGTGACCAGGATTCGCCATCGCCGGGCCGGTCATCGCGACCGCGGTGCTCGGCTCGCGTTCGGCAACGGTCGCGCTAACCGGTGGCGTCGGCCCTTTCCCGGAGAGGCGCGCGGGAGGGCGGGGCACCGGTGAGCCGGGTGATGAGGGGCCCGGCGACGGCCAGGACGAAGACGTAGGCGGCCACCAGGGGGCCGAGCTTGTCGTACTGGGCGCCGAGCAGGCCGATGATGACGATGGAGAACTCGCCGCGGGCGATGAGCGCGGTCCCGGCTCGCAGCCGGCCGCGCCGGCCCACGCCGTCGCGGGAGGCGGCGTAGCGACCGGTGACCAGTTTCGTGACGGCGGTGACCGCGGCCAGCGCGAAGGCGGCCGGAAGCAGCGGCAGGAGTTCCTCCGGGCTGACGGACAGCCCGATGGCCAGGAAGAACGCCGCGGCGAACAGGTCCCGCAGCGGGGTCAGGACGGCGCGGGCACGATCGGCGATCTCGCCGGTGAGCGCGAGCCCGACAAGGAAGGCGCCGATCGCTGCGGAGACGTGAACGAATTCCGCCAGGGCGGCCACGATCAGTGTCATGCCGAGCACCCGGAGCATGAGCTGTTCGGAGTCCGGGTGCGAGAGCAGCCGGCCGAGATGGTGGCCCCACCGGTAGGACGCGATGAAAGCGGCCAGGACCGCGCCGACCGCGACGAGTACGCCGAGCGCGGCCTGCCACCAGGTGCCGCCGGAGGCCAGGACGGCGAGCAGGGGCAGGTAGGCGGCCATGGCGAAGTCCTCCAGCACCAGCACCGACAGCACCGCCGGGGTTTCCCGGTTGCCCAGTCGCCGCAGGTCGCCGAGGAGCCGGGCGATGATGCCGGAGGAGGAGATGTAGGTGGCCCCGGCCAGGGCCAGGACGCCGACGGCGTCCAGGCCGAGCAGCCATCCGGCCACCGCGCCCGGAACGGCGTTCAGCACGAGGTCGACCGCGGCGGAGGGCACGTGGCGGCGCAGGCTGGCGGTGAACTCGGTGATGGAGAACTCCAGGCCGAGGGCCAGCAGGAGCAGGACGACCCCGATGGACGCTCCGATCTGGACGAACTCGCCGGCGGCGGGGACGGGGGCGATGCCTCCCTCACCGAGGGACAGCCCGGCGAGGAGGTAGAGCGGGATGGGCGAGAGCGCGAACCGCCGTGCCAGGGTGCCGAGCACGCTGAGGACGGCCAGGATGACGCCCAGCTCCAGCAGCAGCGCCACAGAGGTGTGCACGGCTCAGCCCTGGATGATCTGTTCCACGCCGGCGATGCCGTCGCGGGTGCCGATGACCACCAGGACATCACCGGCCCGGAGCACCTGGTCGGGTGCCGGTGAGGCGATCACGTCCTCGCCGCGGACGATCGCCACGATGGACGCACCGGTCCGGGACCGCGCCCTGGTGTGTCCCAGCGGCCGATCGGCATAGGGGGTGCCCGCCCGGACCTCGACCTGTCCCGCGCTCAGCCCGGGCACCTCCTTGGTGAGGTCGGCGAACCGTTCGGCGATCCGCGGCGCGCCGAGGATCTCGGCGAGCGTGTCGGCCTCCTCGCTGTTGAGCCGGAGCATCGGCCGGCCCTCGTCGGGGTCGTCGTCGGCGTAGACGATCAGCTCGAACTCGCCCGTCCGCCGCGCGACGACGCCGACCCGGTCGCCCTCGTGGTTGGTGAACTCATAACGCAGCCCGACACCTGGCAGGAGTACCTCGTTCACGTCCATGAACCCATCATCGCGGTCCCGCCCGGGCTGACGGCTCAGGCACTCACCGAGGCCGGGAGCGAGGGGCTCGGCTTCCCGGCCGGGCCGGGTCTGCAGGCGGCGCGGCGGACGTCCACGCCCACCGGGTCGGACGGGCTCCGGCCGGCCGTCTCCCACGGAGCCGAGGCGTAGGTGGTCCGGCCGCCGGACAGCGGACGCACGATCGCGGCCGCCCCGGCGAGGAAGGTGCCGAAGCGGCCCGAGGCGGCGCCCAGCGTCTCCAGC
Source organism: Streptosporangium fragile (assembly GCF_039534445.1). Classification (NCBI taxonomy): domain Bacteria; kingdom Bacillati; phylum Actinomycetota; class Actinomycetes; order Streptosporangiales; family Streptosporangiaceae; genus Streptosporangium; species Streptosporangium fragile. The sequence continues at coordinate 31,957 of NZ_BAAAVI010000066.1, forward strand.
CAGGACAGGCCGGGCGTCACCTCGACCGCGGTGATGTCGCGGCCGGTGGCTCCGGTTCCCGGACGGGTCTGCCGTCAGCTTCCCAGGCTCAGGGCGAGCCGGGGGGCCAGGCCGGTGTTCCTGCGGTCGCCGAGCCGGTGCACCGCCAGCTCCAGCGCCTCGCGCTGGCCGACCAGGACCACCCACGACTTCGCCCTGGTGACCAGCGTGTACAGCAGCCTGCGGCGCAGCATCACGCCTCCGGCCTCGGCCACGATCGGCGCCACCACGAACGGGTACTCGCTGCCCTGGGAGCGGTGCACGCTGATCGCGTAGGCGTGGGTCAGCTCGTCCAGCTCGTCGAAGGCGTACTCCACGCGCTCCCCGTCGCCGGTGCGGATCTCCACCAGCCGGTCGTGCGGGTTCACCGCCGTGACCGTGGCGGTCTCCCCGTTGAACACGCCCTTGTCGTAGTTGTTGCGGATCGGCATGACGCGGTCGCCCACCCTGAAGACCGACGGCCCCGACCAGTGCTCGGCGGCGCCCTCACGCGCGGGGTTCAGCCGCTCCTGCAGCCTGCGGCCGAGCTCCGCGGTTCCCGTCGCGCCCTTGCGCATCGGGCACAGCACCTGCACCTGGTCGGCGCCGATGTTCTGCTTGCGGGGGATCGCCTCCGTCGCCAGGTGGACCACCCGCTCGGCCACGCCGTCCGGGTCGTCGAGCTCCTCGAACCAGAAGCCGCCCCGGCCGGGCAGCGCGGGCACCTCACCCGCCCGGATCCGGTGGGCGGCCCGGACGATCCCGCTGTCCTGCGCCTGCCGGAAGACATGGGTCAGCCGGATGCGCGGGACCTCCGCCACGCGGAGCAGGTCGGCCAGCACGCTGCCGGGCCCGATGCTGGGCAACTGGTCGCCGTCGCCGACCAGCAGCAGGTGGCTGCCCGCCGGGATCGCGGCCGTCAGCCGGGTGGCCAGCTGCAGGTCCAGCATCGACGCCTCGTCCACCACGACCAGGTCCGCCTCCGCGGGAGACTGCCGGAACAGCGTGCCCTCCTCGCGCTCCGGCTGCTGGGCGAGCAACCGGTGCACGGTCATCGCGGGCAGGCCGGTGAGCTCCGACAGGCGCTTGGCCGCCTTGCCCGTCGGCGCGGTCAGGGTCACCGTGCCGCCCATCGCCCGCACGGTCGCCGCGATCACCTTCACCGTGTGGCTCTTGCCGCAGCCGGGACCGCCGGTCAGGACGGACACGGTGCTGGTCAGCACCAGGTTCACGGCCGCCCGCTGGTCCTCGTGCAGCCCCTCGTCCTCCGCGAACGCGCGCAGCGGGAGCGTCGAGCGGGCCCGCAGGAGCCTGGTCAGGTGCGCCGTCAGCGCGACCTCGCGGCCGTGGTGCTCCTTGGCGTACACCACCAGCCGGCCCGGGTCGGCCGGCGACGTCTCGACGACCACCCGGCGCTCGGCGACCAGCGCGTCGACCGCCCGGTGGATCAGGTCCTCCTCCTGCTCGACCAGGTTCGCCGCCGCGGCGACGAGGGCCGGCAGCGGCAGGAAACAGTGCCCGTCGCGGGCGGCCGCCGCCTCCAGCCGGTCCACGATCGCGGCTTTGATCCGCTGCGGGCTGCGTTCCGACACCCCCGACCGCAGCGCGATCCGGTCGGCGGTGTGGAAGGCGATCCCCCTGACCTGGCCGATCAGCCGGTACGGGTCGGAGCTGAGGACGTCACGCGAGTCGTTCCCGTACACCCGGTAGATCTTGGCCGCGAGCAGCGGGCTGATCCCGAGGCCCTGCAGGAACACCATCAGCTCGGCGACCGTCTTCTGCTCGGCCCACGCCTCGACGATCTGCGCCTGCCGCACGGCGCCGATGTTGACGACCTCCCGCAGGCGCTCCGGTTCGGTGTCGATGACCGTGAGCGTCCGCTCCCCGAAGTGGCTGACGATGGCGTGGGCGAGCCGCGGCCCGATTCCGCGGATCAGACCCGAGCCGAGGTACAGGGTGATGGCGCGCACGGTCGAGGGGACCACCCGCTCGCACCGCTTGACCACCAGGCGGCCGCCGTGGCGCGGGTGCTCGTCCCACTCCCCCGCCAGCCGCAGCGTCTCCCCGGGCTGCACCCCGGCCAGCGCGCGGCCCGAAGCGACGAAGACGGCCAGATCCTCGGAGCTCATGCGCGCGACCGTGTACTCGTCCTCGCGGACGTACACCAGCTGCTCGACGGAGGCTTCCACCTCCGCCGGATGCGGCTTCGCGAGCACGGTCACCGTGCGCTCCCCGGAATCATGTGCGGCACCTCATCGAAGGACACTAGCGGGCGGTTGCGACAGTTCACGACGCGTCCCGGTGCCTCCGCCCGTCCGGATGGCCGGGCGGAGGCACCCGGCCGTCATCCCGCCGTGGCGGGCCCGAGGCCGATGCCGGACGGTGGACCTGTCAGGTTCGCGGGCGTGGCGGGAGACCGGCGAGCGGGTCGGGGCCGGGCATGTGGTCCAGCAGGTGCAGCGGCGCGGCACGCACCCCTGTCTTCTCCACCGCGTTCCAGTACGTGAGGGCGAGCCGCGCGTCGACCAGCCCGTGGACCGGCGGCAGACCGGGCACGGCGGCGTGCAACAGCGACTCGAGCCGGCATGAGGCGATCGTGCGGGGTATCCAGGATCGCGCGGCGTAACCGGCGACGGCGGCCGGCGGGAGCCCGTCGGCGACGTGTCGTTCCGCGTCGCCGCATTCGAGCAGGCCGCCGCCGACGATGAGCACGTCACGCGTCCGCCGCATCCGGGTGACGGCCTGTGCGGTGTCGAAGCAATGCGGGAAGGAGTCGTCGACGACGATCGTGCCGGGCCGCAGCCGGGCGGTGTCGAGCACCGCCGTGCCGCCGCTGACCGCGGTGACGACGAGGTCGGCCTCGTAGACCTCCGCGGGCAGCGCCGGGCCGGCCTCGACGATTTCCGCGGCCGGAGCCAGGCCGCGGGCGTGCAGGGAGTCGGCGAGCTCCTTCAGGCGGGGCCTGCTGCCGGCGATGTCGCACAGCAGCAACCGGGCAGGTGGGCGTGGCGCGCGGGTGAGGAGCAGTTCCAGGGACGAGCTGCCGACGGAGCCGAGGCCGGCCACGGTGACAGTGAGCTCACCCAGGTCACGGCCGGTCGCTTCGAGCGCGGCGTGGATGGTCTTGACCACCGACACGGCCGTCACCGCGTGCCCGGTGGTGACCACCGTCGCCGGGCCCGACTCCTTCAGCACCCCGAAGCCGTAGCCGGTGTGCGAGGGAATCATGCCGGCCAGCGACACACAGCGGGCGCCGAGCGACGCGGCGTACTTCACGGCGTCGGCGGTCTGGCCGGTCAAGGTGCCGCCGGGGGCCAGTTCGTCGGCGAACAGCGGCAGGCAGACGAATCCCGAACGGCCCAGCGGTGTGGTCGTCACCTCGACGAGGCGGGGGCGCGCGTCCGGGAAGAGCACCGCGCGCAGCTCTTCGCGGGCGAACGCCGACGTCGGCAGACCGGCGAGGGCGGCGAGGCGCGCCGGGTCCGGCAGGTAGCCGACGAGCGCCGCGTCCACGGTAGACGCCTGTGCGGTGGGTCGTGGCCGCGGCGCCGTGGGCGGTACCGCCGCCGCGGCCTGGCTGAGCTGGTCGCGCAGCGCGTCGGCGAACGCCGCGAAGGCCGTCTGCGTGAGGGCGCCGGCGGAGGCGCGCACGGTGACCCGCAGTCCGGTGCCGGTCGGGCGGGCGGCCAGGAACACGTCGGTGCCCACGGGCGGCGGGGTGAGTTCGGAATCCCCGTCGTCCCAGGTGAAGGCCAGGGTTTCGCCGGTCGGCGGCCCAAGAGCGGAGAAGTCGAGGAAGGTGAAGAAGAACTGGGCGAAGGCCGGCAGGACACCGGACGCCCCGGCGCCGCCGGCGCCGTATGTCCGAGCGGCGGCGACCTCCGCGCCGATCCGGCGCAGGTCGTCGGAGAAGGCTTGTCCGGTCGCGCCCGCCTCACCGGGCGCCGGGGCGCCGAGCCGTAGTGGCACGGCGGCGGCGAACGGGCCGAACACCCGGTTGACGTCGGGCAGCGGGTGGTCACGGCCGGTGACGGCGAGGCCGAGGACGAGATCCGCCTGACCCGTGAGGTCGGCCAGGCTCCGGTAGTACGCGGTGAGCAGCGGGGCGTACAGCGTGGTGCGGGCACCGGCGGCGAGCCGGCGCAGCGCGCCGACCTGGTCGTGGTCGAGCGTGAACCCGGTGGACCGGAAGGGCGGCACGCCGTCCTCCGGAGGGTCGGCACGCAGCACCGGCCTCGTGTACGGGGCGTCCAGGCGGGCCCGCCGGGTCTCGGCCCGCGGATCGGAGCCGGGAACCGGGGTCTGCCGCTCGAGAAGGACGGCGTAGTCGCGGAAGGTGGAGCGCAGCGGCGGCAGCGCGGCCGGCTCGCCACGGCCGAGGCGGTCGTACACGGTGAGCAGTTCCCGGCACAGCAGCGCCGCGCTGTAGCCGTCGCCGATGAGGTGGTGGGCATGGACGACAAGCACATGGTCATCGGGCGCGAGGGTCAGGAGCCGAAGGCGCAGCAGTGGCCAGGCCCACGGCTCGAAACGACGCCGCCGTTCCTCGGCGACCCGTTCGGCGAGCAGGCCGGGTTCCGGCAGCGTCTCGAAGTCGACCGGGAGCCGTAGCGCGGGCGGCAGCTCCTGCTGGACCGGCGGGCGGGCGCCGGAGGGGAAGACCGTGCGCAGCATGGGATGACGGGCGAGGAGGACGTCAACGGCGCGTTGGAAGAGGTCGGGCCGCACGGGGCCGCGCAGCCTCGGACAGGCCAGCCATGCGGAGCCGGAGCCGGGAGCGATGGCCTCGGCGAGCAGGAAGCCGCGCTGAGCGGGGGTGAGCGGGAACGGCGGGGGGACCGCACCGGCCGGGGCGTAATCCGCGCCGCCGGTGCCGTCCGGGCGTGGCGTGGCCGTGGACTCCGGTGTTTCGCCGTCGCCGGCGGTTCCGGGAACCACGGACGCGTCGCCGGCGGTTCCGGGAACCACGGACGCCGCCATGTCCTTCGCGACCGCGTCCACCGCCGCGGCGAGGGCGGCGAGCGTGCCGTGCTCGTAGATGACGGTGGGCCTGGGCAGGACGGGGATTTCTTTCTCCAGCCGCGCGAAGACCGCCAGGACGAGAAGAGAGTCGCCGCCGAGCGCGAAGAAGTCGTCCTCGCGGCCGACCGCCGGAACGTCCAGCAGTTCCGACCAGATCCGGGCCAGGCGGCACTCGGTCGGGGTGGCGGGCGGGGTTGCCCGCTCCTCGTCCGGTCCCGTCCCGGCGGCCTCGGGTCCGGACGACGGCGCGTCAAGGCGGCCGCGGTCGACCTTGCCGGTGCCGGTGAGGGGCAGTGTGCCGACGATGTGGATCCGGGCGGGGAGCATGTAGCCCGGCAGGCGGCGGGCGAGGTGGGCGCGCAGGGCGGCGGCGTCCGGCGCCGGGACGCCGGGGCGGGGCTGGACGAACGCGGTCAGGCGGTCGTTCCGGTGGACGACGGCGGCGCGGGCGACGCCGGGGTGGGTCTGCAGCGCCGCCTCGATCTCGCCGGGCTCCACCCGGTGGCCACGGATCTTCACCTGGTCGTCGAGGCGGCCGAGGAACTCCAGCACGCCGGCGTGGTCGCGGCGGACCCGGTCGCCGCTGCGGTACCACCGCCTCCCGTCGCGCTCGGTGAACGTGGTCGCCGTCAGCTCCGGTTCGCCGAGGTAGCCCGGGGTGAGCCCCACCCCGGCTATGAGGAGTTCGCCGGGTTCGCCCGGGGCGCAGGGGCGCCCGTCAGCGGTGACCACCTCGACGTCGGTACCGGCGATCGGGCGGCCGATCGGCACCTGCCGGGCGTCGTCGCCGGGCCGGCCCTCGATGAGGTGGCAGGTCGCGTTGACGGTGGCCTCGGTGGGACCGTACAGGTTGGCGATACGGTGACCGGGGCCGAACAGGTCGTACCAGCGGCGGACATGCGCCACCGGCAGGGCCTCGCCGCCCACGTGGATCCAGCGCAGCGCCGACAGGTCCGGCGGTCCGGCGCCTCGCCGCACCCGGGCTTCGGCGGCCGTGAGCAGCTGTTCCCACAGGGTCGGCACCGAGCTCCAGACGGTGATCCGGCCCTGTTCGACGCGGTCCAGCAGTGCCGCGGGGTCGCGGACCACGTGCCGGGGCATCGTCATCACGGTGGCGCCCACGAGCAGCGGGGCCAGGATCTGGCGGACCGAGGCGTCGAAGCAGACGGAGGCGGTCTGCGCGAGCCGGTCGCCGGCGCGGTAGCCGAACGTGTCCAGCGCCCAGTCCAGGTAGTTCACCATCGCCCGGTGGGTGGTCGGCACCGCCTTCGGACGGCCGGTGGAGCCCGAGGTGAAGATCACGTACGCGACGGCGTCGGGGTCACCGGGCACCTGGGGGGCGGTCCCGGGAGCCGTGGACGGGTCGTCGACGGCGACCTGGACGACGCCGGCGAGCGCGTCGGCCGCCGCGAGGGTCCCGGCGTGACAGACCACGACCCGTGCCCCGGAGCGGGCGAGCTGGTCGGCCAGGCGCGGGGCCGGGTGGGTCGTGTCCAGCGGCACCCATCCCGCGCCGGCCCGGAGGATGCCGACGACGCCGGCGACGGTGCCGGTGCCCGGCTCGGTGAGCAGGCCGACCAGGTCACCGGCGGTGACACCGGAGGCGCGCAGCCGGGCGGCGAGCGCGGCCGAGGCGTGGTCGAGCGCGGCGTAGGTCATCGTCTCCCCGCCGGTGTCGACCGCGACCGCGTCGGGGGTGGCGCGGAACCGGGCGCACAGGCGCTCGACGATCCCGCTCCCCGGCGCCGCGGGCGCCGCCGCCGCTTCCGGCGCCGTCTCCCCGGCCGGCCCCGGCCGGTGAGTTCGTCGAGGTGTTCGCGGGCCAGGCGCTCCACGGTGGTCCGGGCGAACAGCCGGGCCGGGAAGTTCCACGAGAAGTGCAGGCTCCGGTCGGTCTCCCAGCACAGCAGTCCGAGCCGGGTGGCGGCGGAGGCGGTACCGGCCGCGGTCACCCGCACCGTGACCGGGCAGCCGGGGTCGTGGGTGGCCGGGAAGCGGGCGAAGCTGAAGCTCGCCGGGCTGACGGTACGCGGCCCGGCGCCGCGGGCGGGCAGCAGCCGGGCGAGGTCGAGGCTGGTCAGGCGGGCGTGCCGCTCGCCGGCCAGCCAGGCTTGCCGCAGCCGCCCGGCCAGTGTGAGCGGTGACTCGCCCGGGACGACCGTGGCGAAGACCGGCAGCGTGTCGGCGAGGGGGCCGACGAGGCGGTCGATTCCCGGCAGCCGTGTCTCGCGGCGGGCGCGGGCGACGTTGACGGGGACGACCAGGGGGGTGTCCGGAGACGCGGCGGACCGCCCGCTCCACCGGGCCAGGCAGCGCGCGTACGCGGCGAGCAACAAGTGGAACAGTGAGACGCCGTGGGCGGCGGCGCGTTCCCGCAACGCCGCGGTGAGCGCCGGATCGACGGCGACCTGTCGCGTGGCGAGCGGCGGCGCGGGCGGCGCGTCCGGGTCTCCGTCGTAGGGCAGTGACAGCGGTGCGCTGTGGGCGGCCAGCATCTCGCGCCAGTACCGCTGGTCTTCGGTGAACGCCGCCGAGGCCCGCTCGGCCTCAAGAGCGGCCGCGTAGTCGGCGAAGCCGGCCCCGGGCGGTTCCGGCGCCGGCGTGCGGCCCTGCGAGAGCGCGGTGTAGGCCGACCAGAGTTCCTCGCCGAGGACGTTGAGGCTGAACCCGTCACCGGCGGCATGGTGGATCACCAGGATGAGGTGGGCGACGTCCGCGTTCTCACGAGCGAGCACCACGCGTACCGGCGGCTCGACGGCCAGGTCGAAAGGGCGGTTGCACAGTGTCTCTTCGAGGTCTTCGACCCTGCCGCGCACGTCGCGGACCTCGTACCACGCGGCCACGGGTGAGGGGGGCGCCACGGTCTGCCGGGGCGCCGCGCCGCCGGGCTCGATGCGGATCCGGAGCATCGGATGCCGCTCGGCGAGGAAGGCGAACGCCTGCCCCAGCAGTTCGGTGTCGAGAGCGCCGTTGATCGTCTGCCTGACATATCCGTAGGCGGTGACCTGCCGGTGCAGCCGTTCGTTGGTGTGGAACGCGAGCTGGACGGGGGTGAGCGGGAACGACCCGCCGTCGCCGGCGGTCGGCGGCTCCCCGGCGGCGTGCGTCCCGCCGACGGGGCCGGTCTGCAGGTGGTCCACGAGCTCGCGGACCGTCTGGTATTCGAAGAACAGGGTGGCCGGCAGCGGCCGGTCCACCTCCCGCTCCAGCTTCTTGACGAGGTCGACGGCGGTGAGCGAGTCCAGCCCCATGCCCAGGAACGGCGTGTCGTCGGCGATGTCGCCGGGCGGGAGACGCAGCGCCTCGGCCAGCAGCCGGCGCAGGATCCCGGTGGTGTCCGGCGGGGCGGCGGCCGGTGCCGTGCTCGCCGGGCCCGCGGGCCGGGCGGCGGCCGGTGCCGGATCCCCGGTCAGGTCGGCGATCAGCAGTTGGGCGGCGCCGAGGCCGCATGCGACGCGCATCGCCTCCAGCGCGGCGTCCGTGGCCAACGCCGTGCCCCACCGGGCGGGGAGGCCCGCGCGCCCGCGCAGCCCGGCGGCCAGACCGGTCCCGGCGAACGCGGCGAAGTTCAGCGACTGCCAGGGCCGGCCGGCGGCCCGCTCGGCGGCGGCGAACGCGTCGAGGAAGGCGTTCCCGGCGGCGTAGTCGCCCAGCGCGCCGGCCAGGCCGGGCAGTACCGAGACGATCGAGGAGAAGGCCACGCACACCGACGGCCGGTGCCCGTGCCGCCGCAGGGACCGGGCGAGCAGGTAGCTGCCGCGCACCTTGGCGGCGAGGACCCGGCCCATCTCGTCGGGTGACTTCGACCGCAGTGTGCCGGGGCGGGCCACACCGGCGGCGTGGAACACCGCGTCCAGCGGCGGCAACCCCGAGATCAGGGCGTCGACGTCGTCCTCGCGGGACACGTCGGCCACGCGGTACTCCACCGTGGCGCCGAGAGCCTCCAGCTCGGACAGCAGCGCCGCGGGCGGCTGCGCGGAACGGCCGCAGAGCACCAGCGCCGGCCGGCCGCGGCCGGCCAGGTCCCGGGCGAGCGCGGCGCCCACACCGCCCGCGCCACCGGTGATCAGGTACGTGCCGTCGGGTGGCAGCGGCGGGGACGGCGGGCCGGCCACCGCGGCGACCGGGGTGCGGGCCAGGCGGCGGCCCGCCCGCCAGGCGATCGCACCGGCCCGGCCGGGCGCGTCCCGCGTGTCGAGTTCGCGGTCGAGGGCGTCGAGGTGGGCGGCCGTACCGTCCAGGGAGGACAGGTCGACGCTGCGCGCCGCGAGGCCGGGCAGCTCCTCGGGCAGCGCGAGGGCGAAGCCGGTGAGCAGCGCCTGCGCCGGGCGGAGCCGTTCGGGGGCTGCGCCGGTGGCGTGCACGTCCTCGGTGACGAGGAGCACCTGGGGGCGGGCCGGGCCGAGGAGTGTGAGCAGATCCCGGAGCGCCGTCACCGCGGTGCGCTGGGCGGCGTCGAGTGACGCCACGTCGTCCGGGTCCGGCGCCGCTCCGGCGAGCAGGACGACGACGTCCGGCGGCGGTGTCCCGGCCGGCGGCGTGCCGGTGGCCCGGTGGACCGGGACGCCTCGGCCGGTGAGCCGGTCCGCGAGGGCCCGGCCGAGCGCGCAGTCCGGCCCGGCCAGCCAGACGGCGCGTGGCCCGTCGCCGGCCGCCGGCGGTGCGTCGTCCCAGGCGAGGCGATGCAGCAGCGGCGCCGTCGCGGGACGGGGCCAGAACCGGCGGCGTTGGAACGGGTACGTCGGCACGGCGACGCGTCCGCGCCCGGCGTCCAGTGCCGCGTGATCCAGCTCCGCGCCGCGCGCCCACAGCAGCCCCACGGTCTCCAGCAGCGCCCGCCCGCTGTCGGCGTTCTGCGCGTTCCCCGCCACGGCCGCCGCGAACACGTCGGACTCCGCCCCGCGTTCCCGCGCCGCGGCCCGGACCGGACCGGGAAGTGTGCTGCCCGGACCGAGCTCGACGAAGGTGTCGTATCCGTCGTCGAGCAGACGCCCGACGGCGGCGCCGAAGCGTACCGGCCGGATCGCGTGCTCCCGCAGGTACGACCGGTCCAGGGTCGGCTGCCACTCGGCGGTCACCGAGCTCAGCAACGGTATCGGCGGGATGCGGAAGGTGAGGGCTCCGGCGGCGGCGGCGAGCGGATCGAGCGCCGGGCGCATCAACGGCGAATGGAACGCGTGGGACACCGCCAGCCTGCGTGCGGGGACGCCGCGTGCTCCCAGCTCGGCGACGGCCCGGTCGACCACGTCCGGGGCACCCGCGATCACCACCTGTGCGGGACCGTTCACCGCGGCCACGTGCAGCGTTCCGCCCGAGGCGGCCACCAGGCCGGCGACGGTCTCCTCCGTGCCGCCCACCGCCGCCATCGCTCCCGGAGGAGCGAGCTCCCCCATGAGGCGACCGCGATCGGCGGCGAACCGTACGGCGTCGGCGAGCGTGAGCGCACCGGAGACGCAGCCCCCGGCGATCTCGCCGACGCTGTGCCCGGCGACCGCGTCCGGGGTGATGCCCCAGGCCTGCAACTGGCGGGCGAGCGCGATCCCGAAGGCGACGAGCAGGGGCTGGGCGACCTCGGTCCGGGCGAGCGCGGCGGGCGGAACGCCGGGGTCGAGGCACCAGGCGGCCAGGCTGCGCCCGCGGACCGGCCCGGTGAGCGCGGACGCCTCCTCCAGGACCTCCCGGAACACCGGCGCCACCCGGTACAGGGCGCGGGCCTGCCCCGGTCGCTGCGCGCCCTGGCCCGGCAGGAGGAACACCAGCCGGGGCCGAGACCGCACCGGCGTGCCGGCCGGCCCGGCCTCCAGCCGCGTCGCGAGGTCGACGCCGTACGTCGCCACGGCGAGGCGGTGCGGGCCGTCGTCCCGGGCGGCCCGTACGGCGGCGCACACATCGCCCCCGTCGAGCTCCGGGTGGGCTCGCAGGTGCGCCGCGAGATCGGACGCGGCCGCGCGCAGCGCCGAAGCGCTGTGCGCGGACAGGGTGAGCAGCTGAGGGCGGCCGTCCGCCGGTGACGACGGGCGGGCCGGCCGCGGCGGAGCCTCTTCGAGGATGGCGTGCGCGTTGGTGCCGCCGAAGCCGAACGCGTTGACACCGGCCACCAGCGGGCCGGGTGCCGTCCAGTCGCGGTGCTCGGTGACCACCGCGAAGCCCGCGCCGGTGAGGTCGAGCTTCGGCGAGAGTGGTTCGTGGTGCAGTGACGCGGGAAGCTGCCGGTGCGTCAGCGCCAGCACCACCTTCACCAGACCGGGCATGCCGGCGGCGTTGAGCAGATGCCCGAGGTTGGTCTTCACCGAGCCGAGCCAGCGGGGCCGCCCGTCCGTGCGCGGCGGGAAGGCGTGCGCCAGCGACCGCACTTCGACGGGGTCGCCGATCGCGGTGCCGGTTCCGTGGGCCTCCACGTACGACACCGACCCGGGATCGATGCCCGCGTCACGGTATGCCTGGACGATGACTTCCCGCTGCCGCAGCGGGTTGGGCGCCATCAGGCTCAGTGACCGGCCGTCGTTGTTGACCGCCGTGCCGCGCAGCAGGGCGAGCACCGGATCGTCGGCGCGTCGCGCGTCGTCGAGACGGGCCAGCACGATCACCGCGCCGCCCTCGCCGGGGACGAAGCCGTCGGCGTCGGCGCTGAACGCGCGGCAGCGCCCGGTGGGCGAGAGCGCTTGGACCGCCTCCAGCAGCCGGTACCCGGTGGGCGTCAGGTTGAGGTTGACTCCGCCGACGACGGCGATGTCGCATTCACCGGCCTGGAGGCTGCGGCGGGCGAGGTGCAGCGCGACGAGCGCCGACGAGCAGGCCGTGTCGACGGCGAGCGCCGGCCCCGTCAGGTCCAGGCTCTGCGCGACCCGGGCGGCGACGAGGTTGGGCAGGTTGCCGACCAGCGCCGGCTCCGGCGGTCCGGAACGCCCCTGGGCGGCCCGGGTGAGCACCTCTCGGTAGCCGTTCTCACCGACCGCGGCGAAGACGCCGACCCTGCGGTCGCGCCGCCGGTGCCCCGCGTAACCGGCGCGCTCCAGCGCCTCGTGCGCGAGTTCGAGGAAGAGCCGGGCCTGCGGGTCGGTCGCGCGGGCCTCGTCTTCGCCGATGCGGAAGAACTCGGCGTCGAATCCGGCCGGGTCGTCGAGGAACGCGCCCCACCGGGCGACGGCGTCCGGCGGGGTCGTCCAGCGTTCCGCCGGTACGCCGGTCACGGCGTCGTGACCCGCCGCGAGTCGCGCCCAGAACGCCTCGGGGGTGTCGGCGCCGGGGAACCGGCACGCCATCCCGATGACCGCGACCGCGGCGGCCCCGCGCTCCGGGGCACCGGTCCCGGCCGCGCGCGGCGCCGGGGCCGTCAGCTCGCCGCCAAGGGCGAGCACGCGATCGGTGAGCGCGGCGACCGTGTCGCAGTCACGCAGGACGGCCGGCGGCACCGTGACGCCGAAGACGTCCTCCAGGGCGGCGAGCACCTCCATCGCCTTGAGTGACGAGCCGCCGATCGCGAGGAAACGGTCGTGCAACCCGATCCCGGCCTCGGGGCGGCCCAGCACCCGCGCCCAGATGCCGAGGATCGTTCCCTCGACCTCCCCGCGCGGGCGGACGGACGCGGCGGCGGGGGTCCGCGGCGGATCCGTCGCCGCCGACGCCGACGCGGCGGGTGCGGCCGGTACGGCGGGTGCGGCCGGCGCGGCGGGTGCGATCGGTACGGCGGGTGACGCCGGTGCCACGGGCGGGACAGACGAGGCGGATGAGGCGCGGGACGCGGCCAGCCGCGCCTCAAGCTCCGCGTACCTCCCGGCCTCGAAACGCGTCCGCATCAGCGACCGCTGCAGTTTGCCGCTCGTCGTGCGGGGAAACGCCCCCGGGGGCAGCGGCAGAACCAGGACGTCGTCATGGGCCAGGGCCCCGCCCACCCGCGAAGCCACCCGGTCGAGTACTCCGGTCACGGTCTCGCGCGGCGGCCGGGCCCACTGCACGAAGACCACGACCCTCTCCCCGCCGCCCACCGGATCGGTGGAACCGACCACCGCGGCCAGGCCGGGAGGCAACCCGGGCGTTCCCGCGGCCACCTCCTCGATGTCGGGGGCGTGGAACGTCCGGCCGTTGACGAAGACGACGTCCTTGTGGCGGCCGGTCACACAGAGCCGGCCGTCGCGCAGGAATCCCATGTCCCCGGTACGCAGCCATCCGCCGGCGAACGCGGCGGCGGTCGCCTCCGGGGATCGGTGGTAACCACGCGCCACCTGAGGGCCGCGCACCTCGATGTGACCGACCCGCCGGTCGCCGAGCCGTCTTCCCCCGTCGTCGACGATGCGCACCGCACAGCCCGGCAGGGGATGCCCGACGTCCATCAGCTCCACACCGTCCGGGCCGGGGGCGGCGTCCTCCGCGCGGCCGCGGCTCAGCGCCGCCCGGTCCAGCACCAGGGGCGCCGCGACCTCTCCCAACGGGGGGAAGGTGACCGCCAGGGTGGCCTCGGCGAGACCGTAGACCGGCAGCAGCGCCCGTTCGTCGAGCCCCGCCGGGCCGAGCTTGCGGGTGAACTCCCGGCACGCCGTCGCCGTGATCGGCTCGGCGCCCACGAAGACCAGTCGCACGCTGCTGAGATCCAGCCGGGTGAGCACCTCGTCCGGGACACGCCGCGCGGCCCAGGACAGCGCGAAGTTCGCCGCCGAGAGGAGGGTCGCCCGGTGCCTGGCAGCGACCTCGAACCACAGCGCCGGCCGCTTGGCGAACGACAGCGGCCCCAACTTCACCTGCTTGAGCCCCGCCGCGAGCGGAGCCAGATGGGTGCCGATGAGCCCCATGTCGTGGAAGTAGGGCATCCAGCTCACCACCACGTCGTCCGCGGTGAGGGCCGCCGCGATACGGATCTGCTCCAGGTTGGCCAGCACGCCGGCGTGGGTGAGCTCGACGCCCTTGGGGGTCCCGGTGCTTCCCGAGGAGAACTGCAGGAACGCCGCGTCCTCCGGTGCCGGGGCGGGCAGCCGGGCCGGTGCGTGACCGCCCCGCAGTTCCGTCAGCCGCAACGGGTGCGCGATGCCGGGCAACGCGTCGAGCACGTGCGCGGTCGCCTCGTCGACGACGACCGGCGGCCGGTCGAGCGACTCCCATACCGGCAGCACCCGGTTCGCCTCGGGAGCCAGCGGCACCGGTATCAGACCGGCCGCGAGCGCCCCCCAGAACATCGGTTGGAAGTCGTCGCTCCGGTCGGCGAGCAACAGCACGCAACTGCCCGGTTCCACGCCGGCGGCGAGGTATCCGCCGGCGACGCCCATCGACTCGTCGCGCAGCCCACCGACGGTGACGACCCGCTCGCTGCCGTCGTCGCGCACGTGCACGATGACCTGTTCGGGTGCTTTCTCGGCCGCTTCCAGCAGCACATCGAGCAGTGTCGTCTTCCTGTCCGGACCCAGCACTCGCCACCCCGTCAACGCGTAGTCCGTTCCCGATGTCCTGCGCCGTCCGAAGGCACGCTATCGCCATCCGCGGCGGCCCGGCTCTCCGGAACCGGCACCGGCGCCCCTGGTCCGGGGCGGCGGGAAAGGACGGACAGGGCAGCTCGGTCGTCACCGGCTCCCTCCCCGGGAACCCCCGTACCGGCGCGCCGCCCACCGCGGTCCTGATCCGCCGGCCACCGCCGGAACCTCATCCCTGATCTGAGATATTCTCCCTTTTATGAGAAACGAAGGGCCGTCCCGGGACCCCGGACCCGACCAGGTGGAGCTCCAGCTGGCGGCCCGCCTCGCCGAGCTCCGGGTGGAGCGCGGCTGGTCACTGGAGGAACTGGCCCGGCGGACGGGAGTGAGCCGCTCGACCCTGTCGCGCCTGGAACGCGCGGAGATCAGCCCGACGGCGGCCCAGCTGGGCAGGCTCTGCACCGCCTACGAGCGGACGATGTCGAGGCTCCTGGCCGAGGTGGAGTCGGAGCCGCCGCAGCTGGTACGCGCCAGCGAGCAGACGGTGTGGCGGGACGAGACGTCCGGCTTCGTCCGGCGGTCGGTGTCCCCGCCCCACGCCGGCCTGCGCGGCGAGGTCATCGAGGGCGTCCTGCGCCCGGGAGCGGACATCTCCTACGAGGGGCCGCCCGTCCCCGGCCTGGAACAGCACATCTGGGTCCTGGAGGGAACGGTGGAGATCACCGCCAACGGGCACGCGCACGAGCTCCGGGCGGGAGACTGCCTGCGGTTCCGGCTGTGGGGCCGCTCACGGTTCCGCTGCCCGGGTCCCGAGCCGGTCCGCTACGCCGTACTGGTCGTCCTGCCGTGAACGGCGGGAGGAGCGAGGGCGGCACAGGCCGGCGCCCCCGGTCCGGCCCGCCCGGCTGATCGCCGGCCGCCCCGGGCCGTTCCCCGAACCGGCGCCTCCCCGCGCGCCGGGTACCATCCCCCCGCCGCAGCAAAGGACCCGCACGATGCACACGATCACCCGCCTGTCCGCCGACGACTTCCGCGACAGCGTGAAGGGGCTCGCCGGCCTCCTCTCCGACGTCGTCGCCGGCGGCGCCTCCCTCGGCTTCCTCTCCCCCTTCGACCAGAGCTCGGCGGCCGGCTGGTGGCACGCCCAGGCGCCCGCCGTGGCCGGCGGCGACCTCGTCATCTGGATCTCCCACGACCTCGAACGCGTCAACGGCACGATCAGCCTGGCCCTCGAGCGCAAACCCAACGGCCGGCACCGCGCCGAGATCGTCAAACTGATGGTCCACCCCCACGCCCGCGGCCGGGGCCTGGCACGCGCACTCCTCGCCACCGCCGAACAAGCGGCCGTCCGGGCCGGGGTCACCCTCCTGCTCCTCGACACCGAGACCGGCAGCGCGGCCGATCACCTCTACCACGCCACCGGCTGGACCCGTTACGGCATCGTCCCCGACTACGCCGCCGACCCGGCCGGTTCCCTCAAGGACTGCAGCTTCTTCTACAAGACACTCGGCTGACCCCGCGCCCAGGCCGCGGGCGGGAAGCGCCGCCGGCCGCCCGCGGAGGTCGTTCCGCGCATCAGGCGGCGCGGAACGCCGCCTACCCTGGGCGGCCGGACGGGCGCCGGCTC
Organism: Streptosporangium fragile; assembly: GCF_039534445.1. Lineage (NCBI taxonomy): Bacteria > Bacillati > Actinomycetota > Actinomycetes > Streptosporangiales > Streptosporangiaceae > Streptosporangium > Streptosporangium fragile. Next base: position 48,022 of record NZ_BAAAVI010000066.1, read on the forward strand.
GGCCCCGGATCGGGAACCTCGGGCGTCGCGGCACCGAAGGGACGCAGGGGCCCATGGCGATCACGACCGCCCCCGGCCGGCCGTCCGATCCCTCGACGCCGTCCCGCCGGGGTGGCGGAGGCCGCGGTCAGCGGAGGTCGCGCGCGGCTCCGTGCCGATCGGCACCGGCGGGGTCGATGCGGCGGGACTGGACGTGCTCGTAGATCATCGTGGTCTGCACGTCGGCGACCTCACGGCGTTCGGTGAGCCGGTCGATGACGAAGGCGTACAGCCCGTTCACGTCCGGGACGGCGATGTGGAGCAGGAAGTCGTGGGCGCCGGAGGTCACGAACAGGCCGATGGTCTCGGGCAGCCGCGCCGCCCACTCCCGGAATCCCTCGATGACGGGGCGGGCCGGCGGCCGGATGCGGACGGAGATCAGGGCCTGGACGGGGCGCCCGATGGCTTCGAAGTCCACGGCGGCGTGGTAGCCGGTGATGACGCCCTGCTCACGCAGGACGCGCACGCGCTCCAGCGAGGTGGAAGGGGACACCCCGGTCTTCGCGGCCAGATCACGGTTGGTCTGGCGTGCATCGTTCTGCAACTCCCGCAAAAGAGCCCGGTCCAGCGCATCAAGTTTCACGGATTCTTCTTTCTGCCGAACCAAGTACGGCAAAGAATGAAAAACAGCAGACGTTCACTTAGCCTATCCGGCCATGGACGCACAGAAAGGCGGCGCGGCGACCGAGCCGGTCCGGGTCGGCGCCCCCGACCCCGGCCGAACGGCACCCCATTCGCCCGAAGGAGTTCCCATGTCCCCGGCCCGGCCGCTGGACCAGGACATCCGGACACACCTGCCGACCCGGCAGGCGAAGCTCAAGTGGGTCATCGTCGTCGACGAGAGCCTGCCCGCGGGCCGGGCGGCGAACGCCGCGGCATGCATGGCCGCCGCCGTCGGCAAGGCCCTGCCCGACCTCGTCGGGCGCGACGGCGAGGACGCCTCCGGCACCCGCCACCCCGGCCTGCCCTGGGCCGGCTGCTCGGTCCTGGCCGCCGACGCCGGCACCCTCCACGCCCTGCGGGCCAAGGCCGCCGCCAAGGACGACCTGCTGGTCGTCGACATGCCCGAACCCGCACAGACCTCGCGCGTCTACGACGAATACCTCAGTCGGCTCGCCGAGACCAGGAACGAGGACCTGACGTACTGCGCGATCAGCCTCGTCGGGCCCCGCAACAAGGTCGACAAGCTTGTCGGCAGGCTCGGACTGCTCCGCTGAACGGGTTCGGGTCCGGCGGGTGATCCCAGACCCGACCCGATTCCTTTACAATGTAGATCTGTTCCGCGTTTCCGCTCCCCGAGTACGTGGCCTTTCCCGTGGTCGGCGGCGTCCGCCTCTTCCCCGCGACGGAGGCCGTCCGAGACCTCTCGCGCCGCCTTTTCGAGTCCGGCGGGAAGCGATCCGTCCGCGGGTCTTCCGGTGGCGTCCCGGCCGGTACGAGCGGCCGCCCGAGGAGGCGGTGCCGGTGGCTCCGGGGCGCTCGCGCGGGAGGCCGGGGTCGTGCCCGGATCCCACGGATTGTCTCGGGACCGCGGGAACAAGCGGCGCCGGGCGGTGGTTGTGTATCGCGTGGCCGGTGTGCCCAGTGTCCCCGGGCCTCACCTTCTGCCCTCGCGGACTACCGTTCGGCTGGAGCCGCGTTGCGCCTTTCGCCGCGAGGCGACCTGCACACCGGTACGCACCCGCGAACCGATGCCCCGCCGGGAATTCCCGGCGGGGCATCGCGTTTGCCGAGCCCCGATCGGTCGGCAGCCGGGGTTACTCGCAGCCTGTGTAGTCGGCCCGGGCAGCTTGCGGATGAAGGTCACAGTGGGAACACCGCTCATCGCGGCGGTTACGGAAGCACGGAGTCACACTTCATCCAC
>NZ_BAAAVI010000067.1:0-46559 GCF_039534445.1 Streptosporangium fragile
CGCCGGGCGTGGCGCGCCCGTGCGGCGCTGGCCGCCGTGGTCGCGCTGGCCGGGACCGGCGACGCGCTGGCCGCGCGGCTCGACGACGAGGAGCACGACCACTGGTTCCGGCCCGGCACCGACATTCCGCAGGAGTACCGCGCGGCCATCGTGGAAGCCGGGACCTGGTGCGCGGGCGTGCCGGGGTTGAGCCCCGCGCTCATCGCCGCCATGCTGAAGGCGGAGAGCGGGTTCGACCCCGGCCTCGTCGACGACGCCGCCCGGGAGTACGGCATCGCCCGCTGGACGCCGGATGTCCTGGCTTTCTACCTCCCGGCGAGCTACGCGCGCTCGCCCCGGGCCGGTGCGATGGACCCCGATGTGGCCATCCCGGCGATGGGCAGGTTTCTCTGCGCGATCGGCCCGAAGGTGCACGACGTGCCGGGCGATCCGGCGCTCAATCTGGTGGGCGTCTACCGGAGCTCGGCCGCCACGGTGCGCCGGTCCGGGGGTGTCCCGCCCCGGTGGCAGGCGCACGCCGCCCGGGTCCGCACCTACCTGGAGGCGTACCACCCCCGGTCCGGGGACGGGGACGGGGACGGCCGGACGCCGGGGACGGGGACGGGCGTCCCGGAGAGTTCCCCCGCTCCTCACCGGCGGTAACAACCATCGCTATCTTTGGTAATTACCCCATACTTCGCTATAGGCAGATAACGCTCCTGACATTCACCGGCCGTGAGAGGGTGATCATGTGGAATCGGCACGTGATCTGCTCATCTCCCTGGCGCGACGGTACGCCTTCGGTGACGTGGGAGCCCTCGCCTCGGGCGTCGTGGACGACGCCACCGGCGTCGAGGCGGTGTGCGAGTTCGGCCAGCGGCTGCTCTCCCTCGACGCGGAGGACTTCGCCGCCGAGGCACGGACCGTCCCGAGCGACCTGCGGCGGCGGGCACGGGCCTGCACGATGCCGCAGACGCCCCGGGAGCAGCCGCGGGGGGCGCTGGAGTCCCTGCGCCCCGCCTACGGCCTCCTGCTGGAGGTCATCGCGGTGCGCTGGCACCGCCGCGAGCTGAGCCCGATGGTCGCCGCCATCCACATCGCCAGCGAGTACCTGCCGCTGCTGGCCTTCGAACCGGTACTCGGCAACGCGGGCGACCCGGCGCGCTGGCCGGTCGGGCTGACGGCACCGGGGAGCAGGTTCGGTGTGATCGGCGACCGCGAGTGCGACCACACCAAGGCGGAACAGTCGGCCGTCAACCGGACCCTGCGCGTGGCCGGGGAGCCCGCCGAGGGGTGGCGCGCCTACTTCGACCGGCAGCACAGCCAGGTGGCCGGGGCGCTGGCCACCTGCGTGGCCGACTGCCGCAACCCCTGCACCGCGATGGAGTGGGTGGGACCGGCCCGCGACGACCTCACGCTGCGCTCCCGGGTGGCCCTGGCCTTCGCCGACACCCCCCTGGTGCGGCTGCGCCACGCGGCTCCGGTGGGCCACGGCTTCGGCGTGCCCTCCGCCGAGGAGGTCCTGGAGGCGTGGGACCGCAGCCGGATGATCCTGGCCAAGAACGACGTGGGCGGGGAGGCGTCCAGGGACGACGGCTTCCCGCTGCCCGGGCTGCCCAGCCTGTTCTCCGCCGTCGCGGCCGCCCCGGTGGTGCCCGCCACGCTGCTGGGGGACATCACCGCCCACCTCGTGAAGCTGCTCCAGCGGTGACCGGCCGGGCCCGCGTCAGAGCATCCGGTCGATGAACACCGCCGACACGCAGCAGGCGAGGGAGAACAGCATCAGCATGACCCCCCTGCGGATGTAGCACTCCTTGGCGTCGGAGACGGCGCCGAGGGCCCTGATCCGCAGCACGAGCAGGTCGACCCCGGACCGCGGATCGCGGCCCCGGCCGCCCGGCCCGGCGGGCACCCGTGCGGCGAACCCGCCCGGGTAGGCGCGGCGGCGCTCCAGCGCCCGCCCGGCCAGCCGCGCGCTGCGGGGATGAAGCGCGGCGACGAGCAGGAGAAGCCCGAGCACCCAGAAAAGCATCCCGGCCCACCACAGCCACTCCACCCGTCCGGGCAGCTCTCCGGGACGCAACCGGCCGTCCAGCAGCCCGGCGACGACGGCACCCGCGGCGGTGCCGGTGGTGGCCAGCAGGGTGACGGCCGTCTCGTCCGCCCTGCGGACCTCCTGCCGGGCGTCGGCGAGCGTCTCCCGGATGTAGCCGATGATCGGGTCGTGCTCCCGCGCCGGCCCGGCCTCCTCGGGAGGCCGCCCCGACAGTGCGTCCCACACGATCCTCAGCACGTGCCGATTATCCGGGAAATCACCGTCGCCCGGGACGGGCCGCGGGATCAGCCGTGCCGCGACACCTGGTCCGCGAGCAGCCACACCCCGGCGACGATACCGCCCACCAGGTCGCCCACGCCGAGGACGGCGGCCATCGACATCGCGGCCAGCCGGCAGTCGGCGTCGGAGACGCGCTCCCGGGCCCGGGGGCCCGTGACGATCTCCAGGCCCCGCGCCCGCTGGTCCACGAAGACGAGCACGGCCCGGTCGGCCTCCTCCCCCAGGGCGGCGTGCAGCCGCTCGGAGAAGTGACGGCGCGGGCCGATGGCCGGCCCGACGTAGGCGGCGAAGCGTAGCCCCGTGCGTTTCTCGGCGGCGAGCAGCGCCCCGCGGACGTCGTCCGCCTGGGTCGAGGTCAGAGTCTGCATCTGCATCACCTCGCCGTCACGCCGTCACCAGGTCGCCGAGGCACCACCCGTGCGCCGGCCCGGTTCGGCGACCTCCGCCAGCGAGACCCAGTCGACCTCCGGGGCGGGCACCGGGGGCGCTGGCCGCTCTGTCAGGACCAGGACCCGGAGGCTGACCCCCCGCTCGCTGCGGAACGGACCACCGATCCACATCGCGCCCGCCGACGTGGTCCTGGCGGCCTTGTCCCGCACCCTGCCGGGAAGTGTCACGATCAGGGCGATCAGCAGGAACAGGCCACCGGAGACACCGATCAGGAACGCGAAAACCTCGATCGCGCTGTCCACCCCTTCAACGTAACCCCGCGCCGACGGCGCGTCGAGAGCTACCAGACCGCCGGCCTGCGTTCCCCCCAGAAACCGCCCATGGCGGCCTCGACCTGCGACGACACGGAGATCAACGTGCCTTCGTCACCGAACCGGCCGGCCAGCATCACGCCGATCGGCAGCCCCTCGGCAGTCCAGTACAGCGGGAGGTTCACCGCGGGCTGCCCGCTGACGTTGTAGATCGCGGGGAAGGCCGCGAACCGCTTCATCCGCTCGAAGGTCTCCTCCGGGCCGTCGACGTCCTCGAACCAGCCCACCGGCCGGGGCGGCTGGGTGACGGTGGGGGTGAGCACGGCGTCGTACCGGTCGGTCACCAGCAGGCCCAACCGCGTGGCGAGTTGGAGCGCCGACTGGGCCTGGAGGAAGTCGGGAGCCGGGGTGGCGAAGCCGCGCTCGCGCAGCCAGGCGGTCAGCGGCCGGAGCCTGTCCTGCTTGGTCAGGTCGACCGGGTGCATGCACGCGAAGGCGTACCAGAGTGTCACGAACTGCGGCACCATGTCGGGCGAGAACGGCGGAGCGATGTCGACCACCTCGTGCCCGAGGGCCGTCAGCTCCGCCGAGGCGTGCTCGTAGGCGGCGAGCACCTCCGGGGCGACGGCCGCGCCGGGGACCAGCGGCTCGGCGTAGCGGGCGATGCGCAGGCGGCCCGGGTCCCGGCCCACGTAGGCGCCGAACGACCCCAGCTCGGGCGGCGGCGCGTGATAGAGGTCGCCGGGATTGTTGTGGGCCATGACGTCGAGCAGCGCGGCGGCGTCGGCGACGGTCCTGGCGATCGGGCCGTTGGTCGACAGGCCGGCCAGGTCCGGGATGATCGGCGCGAAGCTGATCCTGCCCCGGGAGGGTTTGACGCCGAACAGACCGCAGACCGAGGCGGGGATGCGGATCGACCCGGCGCCGTCGCTGCCCTGCGCGGCGGGGGCCAGGCCCGCGGCGACCGCGGCCGCCGCGCCGCCGCTGGAGCCGCCGGCCGACAGGGAGAGGTCCCACGGGGTGCGGCTGGGCGGTGACAGGGAGGTCTCGGTGTAGCACGGCAGCCCGAACTCGGGCGTCGCGGTCTTGCCGAGCATGATCGTCCCGGCGTCCCTGAGCCGCTCGACCACGCTGTCGTCCACGGGGGCGACGAAGTCCTCGTAAGTGGCCGAGCCGAAATGGATCGGCACGTCCTTGACCAGGTTGAGGTCCTTGATCGGGATCGGCACCCCGAGCAGGGGGGAGGTGTCGTCACCCGCGAGCGCCCTCGCCTCCGCCCTGCGCGCCTGCTCCAGGGCCGACTCCGCGGTCACAGTCACGTAGGCGCCGATCCGGGCGTCGAGCCGGGTGATGCGCTCCAGATAGTGCTCGGTGATCTCGACGGGCGAGACCTCCTTATGCCGCACGGCCGCCGCGAGCTCCAGGGCGTTAAGATCGTGAATGTGAGCCACGTCCCGCACAGTAAGCGCAGACGGCACGGTTATCCAGAGGGAAAATGCGTAGATACCCGGTTCACGGCCGCGCCAAGCGGAACACTGCAGCCACAAAAGTATGAGAAACGCAATACTAGGCACTCCCAAGGACGTCAGCTACCGTGAGTTACGTGGATTCCGGTCAGGTACCAGAAGACGGTAACACTACGTCACCGATTTGGGTCAGTGACCGACAGGCCGACGACAGGCCGACGTCTCGACCCGCCGCGCCCGCGTCTACCTACGCGTCCGTCGAACGCGCCTCACTGCGTGGCCTGCTTGATGATCCCAAGTACGGCCATCTACGCCGGCGCGTCCTCATCGCGGTCGGCGTCGGCGTGCTCGCGGGCATCCTGCTGGCCAGTTGGCAGCTGGGTTTCACCGCCGCCGTCGTGGCCGCGATCGTCGACACGGTGCTGCGCGCCCGGACCAACTCGTCGGTGCCTGCCTGGCGGCGGGCCTCCGTTGCGGAGCGACGCACGGAGGTGCAGCTCAAGAGGCTGGAGCGGGGCGGCTACCGGACCCTCCACGCCCGCGCGATCCCCGGCAGCGAGGCACAGATCGACCACCTGGTCGTGGGCCCGACCGGCGTCTACGCGGTCGACTCCGAGAAGTGGGACAAGCGCCTTCCGGTCCGCGTCCAGTCGCACCGCAAGCTGTTCCACGGGCCGTTCAACCAGAAGCCCCGCCTCGACGAGGCCCGCTGGGAGGCCACCCAGGCCGGGGAGCTGATCGGCCAGGAGCTCGGCCGCGAGGTCACGGTCGTCCCGTCTCTGGCGATCTACGGGCCGGCCATCCCGTGGAAGGTCCTCAACGTCCGCGAGGTCGACGTCTTCGACGGCAGTCGCGTCCGTAAATGGATCACCAAGCGCGAACGGTCACTCACCGACGTCGAGATCGAGAAGATCTACGAGGCCGCCGAGCGGGTCCTGCCCGCACGTTACCCCGAGAACTGAGAGCCGCCCGGAGAGCCGGAGGCCACCCGGAGAGCCGGTCCCGTCCCGCGCGGGCCGGCTCTCCGTGCTCATTCCCGCGGGGACGGGCACTCGGCCGCCTCAGGACCCGCTCCTGTCGCAGCCCGTCGCCTCAGGCTCCTCCTCCCGCGGCCCGTCGCCGCGGAACCCATCTCTCGCAATCCGTCGCTGCGGAACCCGCCTCCTCGGAGTCCACCGGGCCCACCGACGCCGCGCTCCGCCGCGCTCACCTCGCACACCGCGTCGCGCTCCGCCGCACTCACCCTGCACCCCACCCCGCACGCCCGCCCTGCGCGCTCCGCCACGCCGTGCCCCGGCGCTCGCCGGGAGACGACCGGTTCGGTAGTGTCGGAGAACACCCTGGGTCCGCGCCGGGCCCGCCGAATCGCCGCGACGGCACCCACCCCGTGCTTCGTCGGCGTTCCGAGATCCTCGCGGCATCCGCCCCGGCGGGCGACCGCGAGTCCGTGCCGCGGAGCGGCGTTCGCCGGACAGCTGGTCAGGTACCGCGCGTCTCGTGCTGTGGACAGGCGTCTCACACACCGGGCGGTGGCCGTACCATGTGAAGACTCGGTTCCGATGATGGGAGAAGCCTCATGCCCGCCCTCAGGTCTCGTACGGTCACCCACGGCAGGAACATGGCCGGTGCCCGGGCCCTGCTCCGGGCGACGGGCGTAGCCGGCTCCGACTTCGGCAAACCGATCATCGCCGTGGCCAACAGCTTCACCCAGTTCGTCCCCGGCCACGTCCATCTGCGCGAGGTCGGCGACCTGGTCTCGGGAGCGATCCGCGAGGCGGGGGCGATCCCGCGCGAGTTCAACACGATCGCCGTCGACGACGGCATCGCGATGGGCCACGGCGGCATGCTCTACTCGCTCCCGAGCCGCGAGCTGATCGCCGACGCCGTCGAGTACATGGTCAACGCCCACTGCGCCGACGCCCTGATCTGCGTCTCCAACTGCGACAAGATCACGCCCGGCATGCTGCTGGCCGCGTTCCGGCTGAACATTCCGACGGTCTTCGTCTCGGGCGGCCCGATGGAGGCCGGCAAGACGCCCGGCCGGAAGCTCGACCTCATCGACCCGATGATCGCCTCCGCCGACGACTCCGTCTCCGACGCCGAGCTGCTGGAGATGGAGGAGAGCGCCTGCCCGACCTGCGGCTCGTGCAGCGGCATGTTCACCGCCAACTCGATGAACTGCCTGACCGAGGCGATCGGCCTGGCGCTGCCGGGCAACGGCACCATCCTGGCCACGCACAAGGCGCGCAAGAAGCTGTTCGAGGACGCCGGGCGGAAGCTGGTGGAGATCACCCGCCGCTACTACGAGGAGGACGACGAGAGCGTCCTGCCGCGCAGTATCGCCACCAAGGACGCCTTCGAGAACGCCATGGCGCTCGACGTGGCGATGGGCGGCTCGACCAACACGATCCTGCACATCCTGGCCGCGGCCCGCGAGGCCCAGGTCGACTTCGGCCTCAAGGACATCAACGAGCTCTCGTTGCGCGTGCCCTGCCTGTGCAAGGTCGCCCCGGCCACCGCGAAGTACCACGTCGAGGACGTCCACCGGGCCGGCGGCATCCCCGCCATCCTGGGCGAGCTCGACCGGGCCGGCCTGCTCCACCGCGACGTGCCCACCGTCAGCGGCGGCACCCTGGGCGACTACATCGACGCCTGGGACCCGCGCTCGGAGAACGCGCTGCCCGAGGCGCTGGAGCTCTGGCACGCCGCCCCCGGCAACGTGCGCACCGTCAAGCCCTACTCCCAGGACAACCGCTGGGACTCTCTCGACCTCGACCGCGCCGAAGGCTGCGTGCGCGACGCCGAGCACGCCTACACCCGCGACGGCGGGCTCGCCGTGCTGTACGGCAACATCGCCGCCGAGGGCTGCATCGTCAAGACAGCCGGTGTGGACGAGTCGATCTGGCGCTTCTCCGGACCGGCGGTGGTCTTCGAGTCACAGGAGGACGCCGTCGAGGGCATCCTGAACAACAGGGTCAAGGCCGGCGACGTCGTGGTGATCCGTTACGAGGGCCCCAAGGGAGGGCCCGGTATGCAGGAGATGCTCTACCCGACCTCGTTCCTGAAGGGCAAGGGCCTGGGCAAGGCCTGCGCGCTGATCACCGACGGCCGGTTCTCCGGCGGGACGAGCGGGCTGTCCATCGGACACGCCTCCCCCGAGGCCGCCGAGGGCGGCACCATCGCGCTGGTCCAGGACGGCGACATCGTCGAGATCGACATCCCGGGCCGCTCGATCGAGCTGCGGGTCTCGGAGGAGGAGTTGACCGCCCGGCGCGAGCGGCTCGTGGCCGAGCTGGGCGGCTACCGCCCGCGCGACCGGCAGCGCCAGGTGAGCGCCGCGCTCCAGGCTTACGCCGCGCTCACCACCTCCGCCTCCACCGGCGCCTCTCGCGACCTGTCGCAGCTCTCCCGCTGACCTGCGACTCCTGTCGGGTACGGCGTGCCGTACCCGACAGGAAGTTCGAAAAATGTCGGTGCTGGGGCGTAATGTCTGGGTATGACTAACGTCATGAAGCCCTCCACCCGCCCGTTGACTGCCGCCGAGATCGCCGCCCTCGCCCTGTCCATGGCGCACCTGGGTTCGGGCCCGCAGGCCGGAGCCGCCCGGAGCGGCCTGCGCCACGCCTTCGAGCACATGGAGCTCGACGACGACGTCATCGCCACCACCCTGGCGACCCTGACCGAGCCGATGCCCGCCGAGATCGCCGACCGCGCGCGGACCATCGCCGACGCCATCACCTCCCGCCTCGTCATCCGCCTCCACTACCAGGACGTCTCCGGGCGGGTCACCGTCCGCGACGTCGACCCCGTCACGTGCATGGTCCACCGCGAGTACTGGTATCTCGTCGGGATGTGCCGCATGCGCGGCGCGATCCGGGCGTTCCGGTTCGATCGCATCGTGGCCACCGAGCCCACCTTCGTGCCCGCCCGCCGTCACCGGGCCGAGGGTTTCCTGCCCTTCCAGGGCAAGCGCGCCGCGTAACCGCCTCCTCCGCGGCACGTGCGCCGCGTAACCGCTTGCCGGCCGGGCGCTTCACGGCCGTGCCCGATCCCGTCACCCGGCGGTGCGAACGCGCCGGTGTGGCGGGCTCGGGCGGGCGGCCGAGGGCCGGGACGGGTGCTGCGGGCGACGGACCCCGGCGCGATCCGGCCGCACGACACCACCGGCTCACCGGACCGCACAGCGCGATCCGGCGCATGACGCGACCCGGATCGGGTCACAAGGCCCGGGTCACGGTGTGCGAGCCGGGCCGGGCGACGGAGCCTAGCCGCAGCAGCCGCCCCCGCAGCAGCCGCCGCCCGCGGGGCGGGGAGCGGCGGAGGGGGTGGCCGAGCCTCCGGTCACGGCGACCGTGGACAGCAGCTTGACGGTGTCGTCGTGGCCCTCGGGGCAGAGCGCGGGCTCACCGGCCTGGGCCATCGGGCGGGAGACCTCGAAGGTGGACCCGCAGGCGCGGCAGCGGAAGTCGTATCGCGGCATGGCACACAGAGTACCCAGATCGCTCAGGCGAAGGCGATGGAGGCGTAGTCGCTCACCGGCCGGTAACCGATCGCCTGGTAGATCCGGTTGGACGTGGGGTTGGCCAGGTCGGTGAAGAGCAGCACCTCCTCGGCGCCGTCGGCCAGCGCCTTGGCGCTCACCGCGTGGGAGACGGCGATGCCGTACCCCCCGCCACGCAGCTCGGGAGGCGTGTAGACCGGACCGACCCGGGACATGCCGCCGAGTGGCGTGGAGACTCCGGCGAACGCGACAGGACGCCCGCCCGCCTCCCACAGGACCAGCTCGCGCCGGGCGATCCGGCCGGCCACCAGCGGGGTCAGGTCGGCGCCGGTGCCGTGGTCCGCCTCGGCCTGGAACTCTCCGCCCCACTTCACCAGGAGGTCCAGATCGTCCTCGACGGCCGTACGCGAGGCTCCGCCGGCGAGGGGATCCGGTGCGCACAGCGAGCCGAGCCGGTAGAGGCGCTCGGAACGGCGCTCGGCCTCGGGCCGTCGCCAGCAGGCGGCGAACGCCTCGACCACCGGCAGCGGCCCGGTCACGCCGGAGATGGACCGCTCACGCTCGGCAAGCCGCTCGACGAGTTCCGGGATGGTGTCCGCGGGGATGTCGGGCAGCACCAGGAAGTGGGGCGGCGTCTGGATCGCCGCGGCGACGGTCTGGCCGCCGCGCTCCAGCCGGCCCAGCAGGAGGTCGTCGACCCACTGGCCGTTGCGTATGCCGCGCAGGACCGTGAGCGGCACGGTGTTGCGAACCGGATCCCGCAGCAGCCACGGTTCCGTGGCGGCGGTGTAGGCCTCGGCGTCGGAGGTGAAGGTCCACGTCATGCCCTGATTATGCCGACCCCGGTCCGCCTGGGGCGAGCGATTACGGCGCCGGTGCCACGGCCGCGTCCCGGGCCGGACCCGCGCTACGGCGCCGGGCCACGCCCGCGTGGTCCACGGCACCCGCGTCACGACCGCGCACTCCCCCGGCACCGACGTCACGGCCACGCCGCTCACGCGGGGAGCGCGGGAGAGCGCGGCCGTGACCGCCGTCAGGCCGCGCTCTCCGCCAGGTAGGGCGCCCACTGGGGATCGCCGACGACGTGCGCGCCGATCAGCCGCCAGTGAACGCCGCGTGGCACCACCGGGGCGACGCTGAGCGTCCACCCCAGTTCCTCCAGCATGCGGTCGGCCTTGCGGTGATTGCACGACGTGCACGACGCGACGCAGTTCTCCCACGTGTGGGTGCCGCCTCGCGAACGCGGGATGACATGGTCGATGGTCTCGGCCCGCTGGCCGCAGTAGGCACACCGGTAGTCGTCCCGGCGCATCAACGCGGTACGGGTCAGCGGGATCCGCGACCGGTAGGGGATGCGGACATATCTGCGAAGCCTGATCACCGAGGGGACGTCGAGCGTGCGACTCGCCGAACGGAACACGGCGCCCCGCCCGTCGCGATGCACGACGTCGGCCTTCTCCCGGAGCACGAGTACGACGGCACGGTGCAGGGAGAGAGTGGTCAAGGGTTCGTAGGTGGCGTTCAACAGCAGGACTTGTCGCATCAGCGGGCCCTTCCCGCAGCACGACGCGTCGGTTGAGGGGGCACGCCGTTGCGTACCCCGGCTGGCGGCCCCTCCTGGGGCCCGGGCGCTTCCGTCACGAGGACCTCCGCCGGACGGCCCAGCGGATGCTCACCACGGCACCGTCCTCCACCAAGTTTGGCTTCTGCATCGCGATTCCCGCCACCCATAAATGACTGGAGGGACTCCTGATCCGTTTTATGCCCCCATTACCAGTTATTAACTCCTCCTGCTGCGGATCCGGTACGCCCGCCGCGCAATGGTGCCGACCGGTCCCCCGGAGGTCGTATGGTTTCGGCCATGACGCGACAGCCTTACCCTCCAGCAAGCCGTCTTGACCTCGTCGAGGAGTTGCACGGCGTCCCCGTTCCCGACCCCTACCGCTGGCTGGAGGATCCGGACGATCCGGCGACGAAAGACTGGCTCGAAGCGCAGGAAGGACTGTTCGCCGCCGAGCTGGGGGCGCTCCCGGGGCGGGAGGGTTTCCGCTCGCGCATCGCCGAGCTGCTGAAGTCGGGAACGGTCGGCGCCCCGGTGTGGCGCGGGGACCGGCACTTCTTCATGCGGCGCACCCCGGAGCAGGAGCACGCCGTGCTCTACACCGTCGACCCCGACGGCACCGAGCGGGCGCTGCTCGACCCGATGGCGCTCGACCCCACCGGGCTCACCACCCTCGACACCTGGCAGCCCGACAAGGAAGGCCGCCTGCTGGCGTACCAGATCTCGGTCGGCGGTGACGAGGAGTCGAGCCTCTACGTGATGGATGTCGCGTTCGGCAGCCGGATCGAGGGGCCGATCGACCGGTGCCGTTACTCCCCGGTCGCGTGGCTGCCCGGTGGCGAGGCCTTCTACTACGTGCGCAGGCTGCCCTCCACCGAGGTGCCCGAGGGCGAGGAGCAGTACCACCGCCGGGTCTACCTCCACCGGGTCGGCACCTCCACCGAGGAGGACGTGCTGGTCTTCGGCCACGGCATGGAGAAGACCAACTACTACGGCGTCACGGTCTCCCGCGACGGCCGCTGGCTGCAGATCTCCGCCTCCCGGGGCACGGCGCCGCGCAACGACCTGTGGGTCGCCGACCTGGAGGCCTCCTCCCCCGAGGCGCCCGAGCTGGTTGTCGTGCAGGAGGGGGTCGACGCCCAGAGCTCCCTGCACTTCGGGCGCGACGGCAGGCTCTACGTCTTCACCGACCGTGACGCCCCGCGCTCCCGGGTCTGCGTGACCGACCCGGCCACCCCGCAGTTCGAGCACTGGCGCGACCTGATCCCGCAGGACCCCGAGGCCGTGCTGACCGACTTCGCGATCCTCGACGACCTCGACCGGCCGGTCATGCTCGTCGGCTGGACCCGCCACGCGATCAGCGAGATCTCGGTCCACGACCTGGTCACCGGGGAGCGGATCGGGGAGGTGCCGACGCCCGGCCTGGGCGCCATCGGCGGCATCAGCGAGCGTCCGGAGGGCGGCCACGAGGCCTGGTTCGGCTACACCGACAACACCACCCCGCCGACCATCCAGCGCTACGACGCCCGCACCGGCGAGACCACGCTCTGGGCCGCCTCCCCCGGCGCCGTCGAGGTGCCCGCCGTCGACACCGAGCAGGTGACCTACCGCTCCGCCGACGGCACCGAGGTCCACATGCTGGTGATCTCCAAGCCGGGGGTGACGGGCCCGCGCCCCACGATCCTGTACGGCTACGGGGGCTTCGGCATCTCGATGACTCCGGGCTACTCGGCGTCGATCCTCACCTGGGTGGAGGCGGGCGGCACGTACGCCATCGCCCAGCTGCGCGGCGGCGGGGAGGAGGGCGAGGAGTGGCACCGGGCCGGGATGCTCGCCAACAAGCAGAACGTCTTCGACGACCTGCACGCGGCGGCGGAGCACCTGATCTCCACCGGCGTGACCACCTCCGAGCGGCTGGCCATCTCCGGCGGTTCGAACGGCGGCCTGCTGGTCGGCGCGGCCCTGACCCAGCGGCCCGACCTGTACGCCGCGGTGGTCTGCTCGGCCCCGCTGCTCGACATGGTCCGCTACGAGCGGTTCGGCCTGGGGGCGACCTGGAACGTGGAGTACGGCTCGGCCGAGAAGCCCGACGAGTTCGCCTGGCTGCACGCCTACTCGCCCTACCACCACGTCCGGGAGGGTGTCTCCTACCCTGCGACGCTGTTCACCGTCTTCCAGTCGGACACCCGGGTTCACCCGCTGCACGCCTGGAAGACGTGCGCCGCCCTGCAGCACGCCCAGACCGCCGACCGGCCGATCCTGCTCCGCAACGAGACCGAGGTCGGTCACGGGGCCCGTGCGGTGAGCAAGACCGTCGAACTCGCCGCCGACCAGCTCACCTTCCTCGCCCACCACACCGGGCTGACCTCCTGAAAGCCGCCCACCGCACCGGGCCGGCCCGCTGAGGAGGCCCGCGCCGGGGGCGTCCGGGACCGTCCGCCGGGTCCCGGACGCCTCCGCCCGCCCCGGTCCGGCCCGGTCTTCCCCCCCGCCCCTCGCCGCCTTCCTACGTCACGCACCTGTCGGCCTGCACCGAGGGATACTCCCGGCCGGAGGCCCGGCGGCCTCCGGGGGCCGGAGCAGTCACCGCCGGAGGCGGCCCCGTGGGCTCGCGGGCGCCGGGGACGTGGTCAGGCGACGCCGCGGGTGTCGCGGGCGGCGGCCACGGCGGCCTGGCCCAGGCTGACGCCGCCGTCGTTGGGCGGGACCCGGCGGTGGGTCAGCACGCGGAAGCCGTGGAATCGCAGCGCCCCGACCAGCCCGCCCAGCAGCAGCCGGTTCTGGAAGACCCCGCCGGACAGGGCGGCCGTCCCGACGCCGGTCGCCTCGCGGATCCGCACGCAGGCCGCGGCGGTGGCGACGGCGAACCCGTTGTGGAAGCGGGCCGAGACGGCCGCCGGGTCCTCCCCGCGGCGCGCGTCCTCGGCGACCGCGCGGATGAGATCTCCGACCTGGATCGTCACAAGCGTCCCGTCGTCGAGGAGCCGGGCCGGGTAGGCGGCCTTCTCGGCGGGGTCGGCCCGCTGCTCCAGGACGATCGCGGCCTGCCCCTCGTACGCCACGGTGTCACGGAGCCCGAGGATCGACGCGACCGCGTCGAACAGCCGGCCCGCGCTGGAGGTCGGCGGAGAGTTCACCCCGGATCCGGCGACGGCGAGCACGGCGTCCCAGCGCGTGCCGTGCCGGGTCCGGACGGCCAGGCCCTCGGGGAGCGTGCCTCCGTAGGCGGCGTCCAGATGCGCCGCGGCCATCCGCCAGGGTTGCCTGATCGCCGCCGTGCCACCGGGCATCGGCACCGGGGCCAGGCGCCCGGCCCGGTCGAAGCCCACGAGGTCGGCCACCAGGAGTTCGCCACCCCAGATGGTGCCGTCCGGGCCGTAGCCGAGGCCGTCGTAGGCCACCCCGATGACGGGGCCGGCCTCCTCGTTGTCGGCGAGGCAGGAGGCGATGTGCGCGTGGTGGTGCTGCACCCCGACCAGGTCCACGTCCGTCAGTTCCCGGGCGTATTTGGTGGACAGGTATTCGGGATGGAGATCGTGGGCCACGAGCCGGGGGGTGACGTCGAACAGGCGCCGGAAGTGCTCGATCCCCTCGGTGAAGGAGCGCAGCGTCTCGTAGTTCTCCAGGTCGCCGATGTGGTGGGAGACGAAGGCGTGCTCGCCTCTGGCGAGGCAGAAGGTGCTCTTCAGCTCGGCGCCGCAGGCGAGCACGGGCCGCCGGGCGGGTGGGGAGAGCCGCAGGGGCTCGGGGGCGTACCCTCGGGATCTCCGCATCGGGAACGCCCGCCCGGCGCCCACCGCGATCACCGAGTCGTCGGCACGGACATGGATCGGCCGGTCGTGGGTGAGGAAGGCGTCCGCGATGCCCGCCAGCCGGGTGAAGGCGTCCGCGTCCCGGTAGGCGATCGGTTCGTCGGAGAGGTTTCCGCTGGTCAGGACGTACGGACGGGCGAACTCCGCGGCGAGCAGGTGGTGCACCGGCGTGTACGGCAGCATGAGGCCGAGGCGGCGGTCGCCGGGCGCCACCGACGCGGCGACGGCGGCGCCGGGCCTGCGGGGCAGCAGCACGATCGGGCGGCGCGGACCGGTGAGCAGCCGTTCCGCCTCGGTGTCCAGCTCGCACAGGGCCCGCGCGGCGTCCAGGTCCGGGACCATGACGGCGAACGGCTTCTCCTCGCGGTGCTTGCGGGCACGCAGGGTCCGGGCGGCGTCCTCGTCGGCGGCGTCGACCGCCAGGTGGTAGCCGCCGAGCCCCTTGACGGCCAGCACGGCACCCGATCGCAGCAGCCGCACCGCCCCCGTGACGGGATCGCCGTCGTCCCCGGCCCGGCGGCCGTCCCGGGAACCGAGGAGCCGGAGGGTGGGGCCGCAGGCCGGGCAGCAGACGGGCTGGGCGTGGAAGCGGCGGTCGGCGGGGTCGCGGTACTCCCTCTCGCAGTCCTCGCACATGGCGAACGCGGCCATGGTCGTGGCCGGCCGGTCATAGGGAACGTCCCGGGCGATGGTGAAACGCGGCCCGCAGTTGGTGCAGTTGACGAAGGGGTGGCGGTAGCGGCGGTCCGCGGGGTCGAACAACTCGGCCAGGCAGTCATCACATGTCGCGACATCAGGTGAGATCAAGGCGGTCCGGCCGGTCCCCTCGCGGCTGACCGCGATGTGGAACCCCCGGTCCCCGCAGGCGGGGATCGCGATGGCCGTCATGCGGTGGACGGCCGCCAGCGGCGGTGCGCACCGGCGCAGGTCCTCCTGGAAGCGCTCGATGTCATCGGGCACCCCCTCGGCCTCGATGAACACGCCCCGGCCGTCGTTGCCCACCCATCCGGACAGTCCCAGCCGCCGGGCCAGGGAGTGGACGTGCGGGCGGAAGCCCACGCCCTGCACGATCCCCTCGATGGTGATCCTCACGCGGATCGGAGCCTCCGCGCCCGCTCGTCCGGTGCTCACGCCGCCATCCTCACGGGCCGGAAGAGCGGGCGGCGACCCCGTCCCCTGATCTGGACGAGAAGGTTACGCGAACGATCAGAGCTTTACTCCCGATTGTCGCGCATGGGTGTCGGCACTGAAATAACCCGCCGTAACCTAACGACTACCGTGAAAAAACGGAGGCAACGATGCCTATCACGCGTACAGCCACACATATGACGCAAACAGCGTCTACCGCGCCCACCGTTCACGACGTCGTCATCGAGGCCTTCGCCCGCCGGGATCACGCCGGCCGGGCCCTGGCGGACGACGCGGAGAACATCGCGCGAACCTGCCAGGCCATGGCTGTGCGCTTCCGTCGCGGCGGCAAACTCATCGTCTTCGGCAGCGGCGGCGCGGGCACGGACGCGGCGCACATCGCGGTCGAGTTCATGCACCCGGTCATCGTGGGCAAGCGGGCGCTCGCGGCGCTGGCCCTGAGCAACGACGCCGCGACGGTCAGCGGGGTGTGCGGCGAGGAAGGCGTCGCCGAGGCCTTCGCCCACCAGCTGCGCTGCTGGGCCGCCCCCTCCGACATCGCGCTGGGCGTCTCCCGGGACGGCCGGTGCGCGAGCGTGGTACGGGGCCTGGAGGTCGCCGGGGAACTGGGGCTGCTGACCGTCGCCCTCGTCGGCGGGGACGGAGGCACGATCGCGCGGAACCGGACGGCGGACCACGTCCTGGTCGCCGCCGCGGACGACCCCACCGTGGTCAAGGAGGTCCACGTGACCACCTACCACCTGCTCTGGGAGCTGGTGCACGTGTTCTTCGACCAGCCGGGCCTGCTCGCGAACGGGGGCGCACGATGAACAGGCCCGGCCACTGTACCGGTGACGTCTGCGTCACCTGCTCCGATGAGGCGCTGCCGGTGACGGTGGTCCGGCTGATGGAGCCGAACCTCGCGATCGTCGACGCGGGCGGGGTCCTGGAGGAGGTGAGCGTGGCGCTCGTCGACCCGGAGGTCGGCGACACCGTCCTCGTCCACGCCAAGGAGGCCATCGCCGTGGTCACGCGCGGGGGCGGCACACCCAAGAGCACCGGACCGGAGAGCGGCACGCCCGGGAACACGGGCCGGGGAGGCCACGATGGGCCCGCCTGACGAGACACCTCCCGGGGGCGTCCGGCCCGCCGAGGGCGTCGAAGGGCTCTACCCCTTCCTCTACGCCGGCCGGGCCGGGCTCGACACGGCGCTGGAGGAGGCCAGGCGGTCCACCGTGGAGAAGGCCGGTGAGATCGTGCGGTTGCGCCGGCAGGTGGCCGAGGAGTCGGCGGCGGAACTGGCCGCGTGCGCCGAGGAGATGGCGGCCAGGTTCACCGCGGGCGGCCGGCTGTTCAGCTTCGGCAACGGCGGCAGCAGCACCGACGCCCAGGAGGTCGCCACCACCTTCCTGCATCCTCCCCGCGGCCGGGCGCTGCCCGCCCTCTCGCTGACCACCGACGTCGCCGTGGTCACCGCGCTCTCCAACGACGTGGGCTTCGAGGTCGTCTTCGCCCGCCAGCTCGCGGCGCTGGGACGGTCCGGGGACATCGCGGTCGGCCTGTCGACCAGCGGGGGCTCGGCCAACGTGGTGCGGGCGTTCGAGGAGGCGGCGCGGCGGGGCATGCTCACCGTCGGCCTGGCCGGCGGCGGAGGCGGCAGGCTCGCCGAACTCGGCCTGCTCGACTACCTGTTCGTCGTGCCCTCCTCGTCTGTGCACCGGATCCAGGAGGCGCAGACGACGCTGTACCACGTCCTGTGGGAGCTGACCCGGCACGCGCTCGCGACCCACGCCCCGCCGGAGGCCGGGCAGCCGCGCGGAACCGGGCACGCGCCCGGGACACGGGACGTACCCGGACCGGAACCGGTCCCGCGGGCCCACGGTCCCGGATGAAGACCGGGCGCCGTGGTCCGCGCCGCGCTGACAACCCTCGCACCGATCACGATCAATCGATGTCCACGAGGAGTGGGGAGGCGTCATGGCAACGCCAACGGACGCAGCGAACGCCAGACCTCCGGAACAGCGGGAACCGGTGGTCCACATACTCTGGATCAACGCCGGGCTGAGCTGCGACGGCGACTCCGTCGCCCTCACCGCGGCCACCCAGCCGAGCATCGAGGAGATCGTGCTCGGCGCGTTCCCCGGGCTGCCGAAGGTGGCCGTGCACTGGCCCCTCATCGACTTCGAGTGCGGACCGATGCAGGGGGCCGACGTCTTCATCGAGTGGTTCTTCAAGGCCGACCGCGGCGAGCTCGACCCGTTCGTCCTGGTCGTCGAGGGTTCGATCCCGAACGAGTCGATCAAGCAGGAGGGCTACTGGTGCGGGTTCGGCAACAACCCGGAGACCGGTCAGCCCATGACGACCAGCGAGTGGCTGGACCGGCTCGCGCCCAAGGCGACCGCCGTCCTGGCCGCCGGCACCTGCGCGACGTACGGCGGCATCCACGCCATGGCCGGCAACCCGACCGGCGCCATGGGCGTCGCCGACTACCTGGGCTGGGACTGGCGCTCCAAGGCCGGTCTGCCGATCGTCAACGTCCCGGGCTGCCCGATCCACCCGGACAACCTCTCCGAGACGATCCTCTACCTGCTCTACCAGGTCGCCGGTCAGGCCCCGATGATCCCGCTGGACGAGGCGCTGCGCCCGACGTGGCTGTTCGGCCAGACCGTCCACGAGGGCTGCGACCGGGCCGGCTACTACGAGCAGGGCCAGTTCGCCACCGAGTACGGCTCGCCGAAGTGCCTCGTCAAGATCGGGTGCTGGGGCCCCGTGGTCCGGTGCAACGTGCCCAAACGCGGCTGGATCAACGGTATCGGCGGCTGCCCGAACGTCGGCGGGATCTGCATCGCCTGCACGATGCCGGGCTTCCCCGACAAGTTCATGCCGTTCATGGACGAGCCGCCGGGGGCCCGCGTGTCCTCGACGCTGAGCAGCGCGTACGGCAACGTCATCCGCACCCTCCGGAGCATCACCTTCAAGACGGTCGACAAGGAACCGAAGTGGCGCCGCGCGGGGCGTGAACTGCTGACCGGCTACAAGGCGCCCTGGAGCTGACATGACGACATCGGAGCGGAGCAGCGAATTCGTGGAGATGGCCTGGGACCCCATCACCAGGATCGTCGGGAGTCTCGGCATCTACTGCAAGGTCGACTTCGCCGGCAGGCGGGTCGTGGAGTGCTACAGCACCTCATCGGTCTTCCGCGGCTACAGCATCTTCATGAAGGGCAAGGATCCGCGCGACGCCCACTTCATCACCAGCCGGATCTGCGGGATCTGCGGCGACAACCACGCCACCTGCTCGGTCTACGCGCAGAACATGGCCTACGACGTCCGGCCGCCGGCCCTGGGAGAGTGGATCGTCAACCTCGGCGAGGCCGCCGAGTACATGTTCGACCACAACATCTTCCAGGAGAACCTGGTCGGGGTCGACTACTGCGAGAAGATGATCCGCGAGACCAACCCGGGCGTGCTGGAGCTGGCCGAGCGCACCGAGGCACCGCACGCCGAGGACCACGGCTACCGGACCATCGCCGACATCATGCGCTCGCTGAACCCGCTGGAGGGCGAGTTCTACCGCGAGGCGCTGGCGGTCAGCCGCACCACCCGCGAGATGTTCTGCCTCATGGAGGGCAGGCACGTCCACCCCTCCACGCTCTACCCGGGCGGCGTCGGCACGGTCGCGACCGTGCAGTTGTTCACCGACTACATGACCCGGCTGATGCGCTACGTGGAGTTCATGAAACGGGTCGTTCCCATGCACGACGACCTGTTCGACTTCATCTACGAAGCGCTCCCCGGCTACGAGGAGGTCGGCCGCCGGCGGGTCCTGCTGGGCTGCTGGGGCAGCTTCCAGGACCCCGAGCACTGCGACTTCACCTACCGGAACATGAGCGACTGGGGTCGCAGGATGTTCGTCACGCCGGGCGTCATCGTCGACGGCAGGCTCGTCACCAACGACCTGGTCGACATCAACCTCGGCATCCGGATCCTGCTGGGCAGCTCCTACTACGACGACTGGGCGGGGCAGGAACCGTTCGTCACCCATGATCCGCTGGGCAACCCGGTCGACATCCGGCACCCGTGGAACCAGCACACGATCCCGCATCCCCAGAAGCGCGACTTCACCGACAAATACAGCTGGGTCATGTCTCCCCGCTGGTTCGACGGGGAGAACACGCTCGCGCTTGACACCGGCGGCGGTCCCCTCGCCCGGCTCTGGGCGACGGCGCTGTCCGGCCTGGTCGACACCGGGTACGTCAAGGCCACCGGCCGCAGCGTGCAGATCAACCTGCCGCGGACGGCCACGAAGCCGGAGAAGACGTTCGAGTGGACGATTCCCGAGCACAACGGCCAGCCGCTGTCCAACGCCATCGAGCGCAACCGGGCCCGCACCTACTTCCAGGCCTACGCGGCGGCGTGCGCGCTGCACTTCGCCGAGCAGGGCCTGGCCGAGGTGCGCGCGGGCCGCACCCAGACGTGGGCGCCGTTCACCGTCCCCGACGAGACGATCAGCTGCGGCTTCACCGAGGCCGTCCGGGGCGTCCTCTCCCACCACATGGTGATCAGGGGCGGGAAGATCGCCAACTACCACCCGTACCCGCCGACGCCCTGGAACGCCAGCGTCCGCGACGTGTACGGCACGCCGGGACCGTACGAGGACGCGGTGCAGAACACGCCGATCTTCGAGGAGAACCCGCCGGAGACCTTCAAGGGCATCGACATCATGCGCACCGTACGGAGCTTCGACCCGTGCCTGCCGTGCGGGGTGCACATGTACCTCGGCGGCGGTCAGGAGCTCCGCACGGTGCACACTCCGCACGCCTTCACCGCGACGTGATCCATCGGCCGCCGGGGAACCACCGCTCCCCGGCGCCGGAAAGGAGGGCCGGGGCACATGCCGCAGGTCCATGACGTTCAGGCGACCGGGAGCCGCGTCGAGGCGCTGCTCGCCGATCTCGGCACGCTGGGCGACGCCGCGACGCGCGCCAGGGCGGAGGAACTCGTCCGGGCGCTCGTCGAACTGTACGGCGCCGGGCTGGAACGCATCGTCGAGATCGTCACCGAGGTCCGGGCCGCCGAGGTGCTGCGCCGTCTCGTCGACGACCGGCTCGTGGCGGGCCTGCTGATCCTGCACGACCTGCACCCGCTGAGCCCGGCCGAACGCGTCCGCGAGGCGCTCGACACCGTACGCCCCTACCTGGGCCTGCACGAGGGCGGCGTGGAGTTGCTGGGCGTGGACGAGGAAGGGGTCGTCCGGCTGCGCCTGGAGGGCACCTGCCATGGCTGCCCGTCCTCACGGGTCACCGCGACCGACGCCATCGAACGGGCCGTCCGCGAGGCCGCGCCCGAGGTGACCCGGGTGGATGTCGAAGGGGTGACCGACGACCGGCCGGAACTGCTGCAGATCCAGCCCCGCCCGCCGGGCCCCTGCCCGGTACCGGAGCCGGAGGCGGTCCCGTGACGGCCACCGGACTGCGCAGGTTCCGCGAACCGCCGCGGCCGGACGGGCCGGACAGGCCCCGGGTGGCGCGGTGCGAACTGTGCGGGGAGGTCGCCGGCGACGACCACGGCCACGTGGTGAACACCGAGACCCGGGCGCTGCTGTGTGCCTGCCGCCCCTGCCACCTGCTGTTCACCCGCGACGACGGCAGCCGCAGGCGCTACCGCGCGATCCCGCGGCGCTACCTGTACGCTCCGTCGTTCCGGCTGAGCCCGGCGGACTGGGAGGAACTGCAGATCCCGGTCCGCATGGCTTTCTTCTTCCGCAACTCGGCGCTGGACCGGGTCGTCGCCTTCTACCCGAGCCCGGCGGGGGCCACCGAGTCGCTGCTGCCGATGGGGACGTGGGAACGCGTCCTGGCGGCCAACCCGGAGATGGCCGACGCCCGGCCCGACGTGGAGGCGCTCCTGGTGGACCGCCGCCCCGACGGGGGGTTCGCCTGCCACCTGGTACCGATCGACGCCTGCTACGAGCTGGTCGGTCTGGTACGGCTGCACTGGAAGGGATTCGACGGCGGCCGGGAGGCGCGGGAGGCCGTCGACGGCTTCTTCGCGAGCCTGCGCGAGCGCAGCCGGACCGTACCCCCCGGCGCGGAGGAGCCGCACGGGACGCCCGCGGAACCGGACGTACCACGGGAAGCGAGCGCGGAACCGGACGGGCTCCGGGGAACGCCCGCGGAACCCGACAGGCCGCACGGGACGGCCGCGGAACCGGAGGGACCGTCGGAGGCGGACGCGCCGTCCGTACCGGCGGAGGGCGGCGACGGCCGTGGATGAGCTCGCATTCACCTGCGTGGGCGCACGGGCGGAGGCGTACGCGGCCTTCCCGACGCTCGTCTTCCGGGTGCGCGTCACCCACCCGTCCCCGGCGGGGGTGCACACCATCGCGCTGCGCTGCCAGATCCGGGTGGAGCCGCACCTGAGACGGTACGACGCCGCCGAGACGGAGATGCTCGGCGACCTGTTCGGCGACCCGGACCGGTGGGGCGACACGCTCAAGCCCCTGCAGTTCGCCAACGTCTCGGTCATGGTGCCGGCCTTCACCGGGACCACCGAGATCGACGTGCCGGTGCCCTGTGGCTACGACCTGGAGGTGGCCGCGGGCAAGTACTTCGCCGCGCTGGACGACGGCGAGATCCCACTGATCATGCTCTTCAGCGGCACCGTCTTCGCCAGGGCGCCGGAGGGCTTCACCGTGGGCCAGGTGCCGTGGCACTGCGAGGCCCGCCACCGGCTCCCGGTGGCCGTCTGGCGGGAGCTGATGGACCGCTACTTCCCGGACTCCGGGTGGCTGCGGCTGCGCCGCGACACCCTGCGGGACCTCAACCTCTTCAAGTCCGAACACGCCCTGGCGACCTGGGACGAGACCATGCACCTACTACTGCGGGAGACACGGGGATGAGCGTGCCGATGGACATCGCCCGGCGGGTGGCCGACACCGTACTGTACGAGGGCTACCTGCTCTACCCCTACCGCGCCTCGGCGGCCAAGAACCGGGTGCGCTGGCAGTTCGGGGTGCTGGTGCCCCCGGCGTTCACCGCCACCGCCGAGCATCCGGCCAGCCTCACCGAGTGCCTCCTGGAGGGGGCCGCCGGCGCCGAGGCCCGCCTGCTGCTGCGCTTCCTGCACGTCAGGACACGCGTGGTCGAGCGCGCCGAGGACGACGGCTACTGGCCGGTCCGGGAACTGCGCACCGCCGGGCGGACCTACCTCACCTTCGACGAGGCGACCGAACGCGAGGTGGAGGCGGTGATCCCCATCGCCGAGCTGCTGGGCGGCGCCGAACGGGTGGTCGAGGTCCTCATCCCCGGGGACCACGCGATCGAGCCGATCCCCGGGCCGTCCGGCGAGGCGCGGGGGCGTGTCGTCACCCGGCACCTGCCGCTGGAGGCGGCCGTGCGGGTCTCCGCCGAGCGGGTACCGGGGCCGTACGACCTGGTCAAGCTGCGCGCCCGGGTGGAGAACACCGACACCTGGGAGCCGCGGGGCGCGCCGCGCGAGGAGGCGCTGCGGCGCTCGCTGATCGCCGCGCACCTGCTCGTCTCGGTGAACGCCGGCGCCTTCGTGTCCCTGCTGGACCCGCCCGAGTGGGCCAGGCCGGCCGTGGAGACCTGCCGCAACGAGCACACCTGGCCGGTGCTCGTCGGCGAGCCGGGCCACCGCGACGTGATGCTCTCCTCCCCGATCATTCTGTACGACCACCCGGATATCGCGCCGGAGAGCCCCGGCGCCCTGTTCGACGCCACCGAGATCGACGAGATGCTCCATCTGCGGACGCTCACCCTCACCGAGGAGGAGACGCGGGAGGCGCGGGCGACCGACTCCCGGGCCGCCGAGATCGTCGACATGGTCGGCGGGCTCCCGCCCGAGATGGTGGAACGGCTCCACGGCGTGATCCGTTACCTGAACGGGCCCGACCGGGTCCGCCCCACCACGCCGCCGGACCCGCCCTCCGGCGAGCCGCAGCGGACGCCGTCGTCCGGGGACCCGGAGCAGGTGCCCGCCACGCCGTGGTGGGATCCGGGGGCCGACCCCACCGTCTCGCCGGAAACCGACGGCGTGACGATCCGCGGGGTGACCGTCTCCCGGGGCAGCCGGGTCCGGCTTGCCCCGGGCCGGCGGCGCGCGGACGCCCACGACATGTTCCTGGCGGGCAGGACCGCCCGGGTGGAGGCCGTTCTCCTCGACCTGGACGGGGTCCGCCACCTGGCCGTCACCCTCGACGAGGATCCGGGCGCCGACCTGTACCGCGCCCACGGGCGTTTCCTCTACTTCGCCCCCGACGAGGTCGAACCGCTGGACACCGGGTGGGCCGACGACGAGGAGGTGGGCGCGTGAAGATCCTGGTGGCCGGGGTGGGGAACGTCTTCCTCGGCGACGACGGCTTCGGGGTCGCGGTGGCCGGGCACCTGGCGGGTACCGGGCTGCCCACCGGGGTCACGGTCCGGGACTTCGGCATCCGGGGCATCCATCTCGCCTACGAGCTGACCGGCGGCGGGTACGACACCGTGGTCCTCGTCGACGCCGTGTCCCGCGGCGGGCCGCCGGGCACCCTGTACGTCATCGAACCGTCGCCGGGCGACCGTCCGGGCTCCTTCGTCGACGCGCACTCCATGACGCCCGAGGCGGTGCTGGCGCTGGCGGACGCGCTCGGCGACGAGGCCGGAGACACGGCCGGGCCCGGCGGAACCGGCGGAACCGGCGGAACCGGCGGAACCGGCGAGGCTCGCGGGATGGACGGGACCGGAAAGGCGGGAAGGACCGGCGTCGCCCGGGTCCTCCTGGTCGGTTGCGAGCCCGCCGACACGTCTCCCGGCATGGAGCTCAGCGCGCCGGTCGCGGACGCCGTCGGCAGGGCGGCGGAGATGGTCGTCGAGCTGGTCGAGGAAGAGATCGCGATGGCGCTCGCCACCGCGGGCCGGGAGGGGGAACGAGCATGCTGAAACGCCTGGTGGTCCTGGCGATGCTGGCGGGGGTGGCCGTGCTCGTCTACCAGTCCATCCCCGACATCAAGCGTTACCTGAGGATCCGGAGCATGTGACGGCTCCGCGCGTCGCCTCCCCGGCCCGGCGACGCAGGTCCCCGGCCGGACGACATGAGATCGACCCCGTACGAGACGAGGTGAGACCAACCGTGCATGAGTTCGGGATCGCCGAGGCGATCCTCGCCGCGGTGGAGAAGCGGGCGGACGGCCGGCGGGTGGAACGGGCGCGCGTACGCGCGGGCGCCCTGCTCCGCATCACGGAACCGGCGATCAACCAGGCGTTCTCCATGGTCGCGGAAGGGTCGGTGGCCGAGGACGCCCAGGTGGAACTGGTCGTCGTCCCCGTCACCCTGACCTGCCGGTCCTGCGGGAGGACCGCCGCCTCCGCCGACCCCTTCGCCGTCTGCCCCGGGTGCGGCGGTACCGATATCGACACCGAGGGCGGCGAAGACCTCGTCCTCGAATCCATCCAGATGGCGGAGGCCTCTCATGTGCCTGGGAATTCCCGGCGAGATCGTGGAAGTCCTGTCGGACCGTCCTGACCTCGCCATGGTCGACGTGAGCGGCGTCAAACGCGCGATCAACATCGGCCTGCTGGAGCACGGGAGCGTCGTGCCCGGCGACTGGATCCTCATCCACGTCGGCTTCGCGCTCTCGAAGATCGACGAGATGGAGGCCAAGGCCGCGCTCGACTTCCTGGAGAGTATCGGCCAGGCGTACGAGGACGAGATCGCGGCCCTTCGAGACTCCATGATCGAAGAGGAGTGAGACCCGATGCGCTTCGTCGACGAGTACCGCGACGCCACCAAGGCCCAGATGCTCGCCACGCGGATCGCCGCGCTGTGCGAGCCGGGTCGCGCGTACAAGTTCATGGAGGTGTGCGGCGGGCACACCCACACGATCTACAAGCACGGGCTGGAGGACTACCTGCCCGAGACCGTCACGCTGGTGCACGGTCCCGGCTGCCCCGTCTGCGTCATCCCCATGGGGCGGGTGGACGACGCCATCCACATCGCCGAGCAGCCCGATGTGATCATGACGTCGTTCGGCGACATGATGCGGGTACCGGGCGGGAAGGGCTCCTTCCTCGACGCCAAGGCACGCGGCGCGGACATCCGGATGGTGTACTCACCGCTGGACGCCCTGAAGATCGCGCGGCAGAACCCGGACAGGCGCGTGGTCTTCATGGCCATCGGTTTCGAGACCACCGCCCCGTCGACGGCGATGACGGTGCTGCGCGCCGAGGCCGAGGGGATCGGGAACTTCTCGATCTTCTGTAACCACGTGACGATCATCCCCGCGATCAAAGCGATCCTGGACTCCCCCGACCTGCGCCTGGACGGGTTCGTCGGGCCGGGCCACGTCTCCACCGTGATCGGCTGCCGCCCGTACGAGTTCATCGCCCGCGACTACGGCAAGCCGCTCGTGGTCGCCGGCTTCGAGCCGCTCGACGTGCTCCACACGGTCTACCGGATCCTCCTGCAGCTGCGCGAGGGGCGCTCCGAGGTGGAGAACCAGTACGCCCGGGTGGTGCCGTGGGAGGGCAACCTCAAGGCGCTGCGCGCCATCGGCCAGGTGATGGAGCTGCGGCCGTACTTCGAGTGGCGCGGGCTGGGCTTCATCTCGCAGTCGGCGCTCAGGGTCGCCGAGCGGTACGCCGCCTTCGACGCCGAACGGATCTTCCAGATCCCCGGCGGGCGGGTCGCCGATCCCAAGGCGTGCCAGTGCGGCGAGGTGCTCAAGGGCGTGCTCAAACCCTGGGAGTGCAAGGTCTTCGGCACCGCGTGCACCCCGGAGACCCCGATCGGCACGTGCATGGTGTCGTCCGAGGGCGCCTGCGCGGCGTACTACAACTTCGGCCGGTTCTCCCGCGAGCGCGTCAAGGAGGCGACCCGGAGGTGAATGTCGGGAACGGCGGCGCCGGCCGCCTGGAGGACCGGCCCGGACCGGAGATGCTCGATCCGCAGGAGGCGGACCGCCTGCGGGCGCGGGACCGGGAACAGCAGGAGACGGACCGCCTGCGCGCAGAAACCCGGGAGCAGCAGGAGGCGGACCGCCTGCGGGCGCGGGACCGGGAGCAGCAGGTGCTGGACCGCATCGAGCGGGTGCGACGCCGCAAGGCGCACGTGCGGGAGGACCGTGTCACCCTGGCGCACGGCGCCGGCGGCAAGGCCACGCACACCCTGATCGAGGCGGTGTTCCTGGAGTCGTTCCGCAACCCGTTGCTGGAGGCGCTGGAGGACGGCGCCGTCGCCGACGGGCTCGCCTTCACCACCGACTCGTTCGTGGTGACGCCGCTGTTCTTCCCGGGCGGCGACATCGGCGACCTGGCGGTCAACGGCACCGTCAACGACCTGGCGATGTGCGGGGCCCGCCCCCGCTACCTGTCGGCCGGGTTCATCCTGGAGGAGGGTTTCCCCATCGCCGACCTGCGGCGCATCACCGCCTCGATGGCGGAGGCGGCGCGGATCGCGGGCGTGCAGATCGTCACCGGCGACACCAAGGTCGTCCAGCGGGGCAAGGCCGACGGCTGCTACATCAACACCGCCGGCGTCGGGACGCTCGACCGGCCGGTCCGGCTGAGCGCCACGGCGGCCCGGCCGGGGGACGTGGTCATCGTCTCCGGGCCCATCGGCGAACACGGGATCACCATCATGCTCGCCCGGGGCGAGCTGGACATCGAGGCCGACCTGTCCTCCGACACCGCGCCGCTCAACGCCCTGACCGACCTGCTCCTGTCGGCCTGTGCGGACGAGCGGGTGCGCTGCCTGCGCGACGCCACCCGGGGCGGGGTGGCGACGATCGTCAACGAGATAGCGGAGTCCTCGCAGGTCGCCGTCGTGCTCGACGAGGACGCGATCCCGGTCCGCCCGGTCGTACGGGGGGCGTGCGAGCTGCTGGGGATCGACCCGCTCTATGTCGCCTGCGAGGGCCGGATGGTCGTGGTGGTGGCCGCGGAGGCCGCCGGGGCCGCGCTGGACGCGCTGCGTTCCCACCCGCTGGGCGCCGGCGCGGCCGTCATCGGGAGGATCAACGACGACCCGCCGGGCCTGGTCCTGCTCAGGACCTCCTTCGGCGGCACCCGCATCGTCGACCTGCTGGTCGGCGATCCGCTGCCGAGAATCTGCTGAGAACGTGCGAGCCCGTTGAGGTGCTGGACATGAACGACAACCGCGAACCCGAGAGCCCGAGCCGGTTCGGTGAAGAGGAAGCGGAGCACGGCTACTCCCCCGACGTGGGCCGGTCGAGCGAGGAGGTGGCCCAGGCCGGTGACCGGGCCTTCCGACCGCCTCCCGAGGCCGGGGGGCCGGGACGCGAGGTCTCCGAGGAGGAACGCGAGGGCGTCTCCTCCACCGACACGGAGCCCGAATCCGTCCGGGGCGTCGGCCCGAGCGAGAGCCGGAGCGGTGAGAGGATCGCCGTCACGGAGGGGGAAGAGGGCCGCGAGACGGTCGGCGCCGAGGGGGCCGGCCGCCCCTACGGCACCTCCCGCCTTGAGGATTCCACCGGTGTCGGCTCCCCGGAGACCGTCGACGAGGAGAGCCCCCGGATGCCCTCGGGAGACCAGGGCGGCTGACCGCGGTGCCCCCGCTCCCTCCGGCGTCCACCGTTGACCTGACCGCGTGACGGGGCGGACGCTCTCGGGGGACCGGGGCGGCCGGCCCGGCCCGTGGCGGGTCTACCGCGGGAAGACGATCGTCTTGTGCCCGTCGAGCAGGACGCGCTGTTCGCTGTGCCAGCGGACGGCGCGGGCCAGCACCTGGCACTCGACGTCACGGCCGATGGCGGCGAGGTCGTCCGCGGAGTGCGTGTGGTTGACCCGGGCGACCTCCTGCTCGATGATCGGGCCCTCGTCCAGGTCGGGGGTCACGTAGTGCGCGGTGGCGCCGATCAGCTTCACGCCGCGGGAATGGGCCTGGTGGTACGGCTTGGCCCCCTTGAACGACGGCAGGAACGAGTGGTGGATGTTGATCACATTGCCGGCGAGCTTGGCGCAGAGGTCCTCCGACAGGACCTGCATGTAGCGGGCGAGCACCACCAGGTCGGCCTGGTAGTGGCCGACGAGGGTCAGCACCTCCTGCTCCTGCTTGGCCTTGGTCTCCGGGGTGACCGGCAGGTGGTGGTAGTCGATGCCGTACGACTGGGTCAGCGGGCGCAGGTCGGGGTGGTTGGAGACGACGGCGACGATCTCGATGTCGAGCAGGCCCGAGCGCGTCCGGTAGAGCAGGTCGTTCAGGCAGTGGCCGAACTTGCTGACCATCACCAGCACGCGCGGCTTGACGGAGACGTCCCGCAGCTTGAAGTCCATGCCGAGCTCGGGGGCGAGCGCGGCGAAGGCCGCGCGGAGCTCGGTGTCGGGCAGCGGCGAGGAGAACTGCACCCGCATGAAGAACCGCTCGGCCGCGGCATCCCCGAACTGCTGGCTCTCGGTGATGTTGCACCCCTTCCCGGCCAGCAGGCCGGAGACCGCGGCCACCACACCGGGGCGGTCGGGGCAGGACAACGTCAACACAAACTCGGCCCTGGAACTCATGCCTTCACCCTTGAGGAGGTCGGATCGTACGGTGTTTCCCACCTGATCTGGGCAGGGTACAGCGCCCCGGGGCCTTCCTTTCGCACCGTGGCCGACCGGTGACCCTCGCGGGCCCGCGGGACACGACACCGGTGATAGCGTCCCGGGCCTATGAGCGACATTCCGCCGGACGACCGGCCCGCGGCCCGGGTGATCTGCGTGGACGGGGCGGGCCGGGTGCTCCTGCTGCACTGGCGCGACACCGTCAGCGGCCGGAGCCTGTGGGAGCCGCCGGGAGGTGGGATCGACCCGGGTGAGACACCCTTCGCGGCCGCGCGGCGGGAACTGGCGGAGGAGACGGGCCTGCCGGCCGGGGCGGTGCTGGACCGGTGGGTGCCGGTGCGCCGCGACTTCCACTGGCTCGGCATCCACTACGTCAAGACCGAGCGCTTCTACCTGGCCAGGTTCGAGGGCACCCCCGAGGTGCGCCCGGGGTCGTTCACGGCCGAGGAGGACGCGACCTACCTGGGCTCGGGCTGGTTCTCACCCCGGGAGATGGCAGACCTCGCCGACCCCCTGGAACCTCCGGGCCTGCCGGAGGTCGTCTCCCGCGTCACGAGGCTGGGGTGAGACGCCTCGGTCCGGTCCGGGGACGAGAGACATCCTCCGCAGGGGTGGCAAACCTCTCCCGCCGGGGGCGGATCCTCCCCCCCGAGGAGTAGCGGGTATCGACATCTCCCCCGGCGGAGGAAAAATCGCCACCTACCCGAGAAACGGGGGAAAAACAGCCACCTCGGAGGAGGCAAGCCCCTCCAACAGGGAGGTTCTTCACCCCACGCGGACCGGCATGAGCCCCTTCCCCCGGCACGCGACGGCTCCCGATCTCGGGTGAGACGGGAGCCGGGTCACAGGTAAGGCCAGGGAACGGATCTCGGGAGAGCCCGGGGGCCGCAGCCGCGTGTCGGGGCGACGTGCTTCACGGAGGGGGCGGGAGGTGTCGTCACCCCTTGTGGATGGCGCCGGCGACACCACTGAGCCGGGAGACACCGGGTTTGTGGACAATGATCTTTTTCATCGTACTCACCAGGGAACGGCGATTAGGTACGAGGAAAAAATTATTCGGATATTACCGGAATATCAATGCTCCGCAATCAATAATTCTCAGATTCCCACTACTGCGTTAAGGTGGACATAGCGGATATTAGGTCTTTTTCACCGTAAATCACCACGCACCCCCCGCGTTCTTCCCGGCGGACCTCCCGCCACCCGAACTTCCGGTACAGCTCCATCGCGGCGGGCTGGTTGAGGGTGGTATCGCCCCGGAGCCGCGCGTAACCGAGCTCGACGGCCCGCGCCTCCAGCGCGACGGCCATCTGAGCGCCGAACCCGCGCCGCTGGAACTCCGGGTGGACGCGCATGCGGCACATTTCCGCCGTCGTGTCGTCGATCCGGCGGAGCCCGCCCATCGAGATGATGCGCCCTCCGGGAATCTCGCCCACCAGGAACTCCCCCCGGTCGACGAGGTAGATTTCATGGATTCGCGGAAAGTCGTCCTCGTAGTAGACGCCGTCCCCCGGCGCGAGACCGACCTGAGCCAGGCAGATCTGGTGAAGCGCCCAGACGGAGTCGAGGTCAGACCAGCGATAACGCCGCAGCCTGGGCCTCAACTGCCACCCCCGACCAGTGGGTCCTCCGCCGGCGAGCTGCGCAGCGCGTCCAGGTAGACCTTGAGGCCCGCGTGGCCCGGCGCCTTCGCCTCGACCTCCCGGGCGATCTCGTGGGCGCGCTGCATGAGGATGTCGGGCCGGCAGCCCTCGCCCAGGCTCGCGAGCGTACGACGGGCGATCTCCAACGCCTCGTCCACGTCACCTTCGAGCAGCCTGCACCTCGCCCGATCAAACTTGATCAAGGTCGGGTCGAGCCAGTCACCGGGGCCGTACTTGGTCAGCGCCTGCTCCAGGATGAGGTCGGCCTCCATCGCCTGCCCGAGCTTGACCAGGGCGTCTCCCTGGTGGAAGTAGAGCTGGCGCTCGGTGTAGCCGAACGCCGCGTCGTCCTGCTCGCTGGCGGTCATCTGCGAGAACGCGGCCCTGGCCCGGGACAGCGCCCGCTTGGCCTGGTCGACCACCTCTTTCCGGCCCGCCCCGGACAGCATCGCCAGCGCGCGGGCCTCGACCACCGGCGCCATGGCCTGGGCGGCACAGGGCGTCTGCCCCGCCAGGTCACGGCTCTTCTTGGCGAGGTTGAGGGCCTCGCGCGGGTCACCGTAGTAGAGCGGGACCAGGGCTTCCCTGGCCGTGACCCACGCTCGCAGCGCGCGGTCGCCGGTCTCGTCGGCGGCCGTCCGCCCGGTCCGGAAGAAGGACCGGGCGAGCCGGTGGTCGCCGAGGTTCACCATGATCATGCCGCTCAGGCCCGCGAGCTGGGCCGCCATCCGGCAGAGGCGTTCCTGCAGATCGACGGGCTGGCGCCGCTCCATGGCCTTGCGCACCGCGCTGAACTCCAGCAGCACGTCGCACAGCAACCGCAGCGGCGGGGTACTCATGTACTGGCGGCCGAAGCCTATGGTGGCTTCCTCCCATTGGTCGAGCATCGCGGGCGAAACGGTGGCCGCCACGAGCGTGTCGTCCATCCGCCTGCGAATGTTCTCCACAGATCCGAGCACCTGCCCGTCCAGCGCGACGGCGCCGCCGGCCAGGAGCTGTAGAAGCGTCCTGCGTAGCACGTTCTCGTCCTCCTCGCCCCCGTCCGCGGAAGGGTCGGCGCCGATCGGGTGGATCAGCAGCTCACGCGGACCAGGGGAAGTGTCGGGTCTTACTTCCTGGAGATCGCCTCGGACCACCCCGGGCATCTTGTGGCCGTGGCCGCAGATGCACGGGCCGTCGTATCCGAGGGAGGCAGGTTCGACCCGGTAGGCGGAGCACAGGTAGTGGAGGTATTCGGGACCCGGCCGCTTCAGCCCGCTTTCATAGGCGGACAGGAGCGTCTCACCGATCCCGGGCGCCGACTTGCCATCGCGTTCGAACAGTGCCCGAATCTGTTCGATAACATCTGCGAGGGCCACGCCATGCGCGAGACGGTGACCTTTGATCCGAGTAGTCCCGAATTGCGAACTACATTTCTCGTGAATCTCCTCGGCGATCTGCGCCAAGGACCTTCCGGCGGCCAGGCCCTTGGCCCGGATCTGCCGTGCTAACTCCGTTTCCCTGTGCTGCCTGCCGGACATACCGGCCCCTCTCTCGTGACCAGCTGGGCTGGCTGGCACACTTGTCCCGACCGGTCCTTCTCCCCGCTGACCCAGTGTGATCTCTCTGTCGCACTGCGCCTACCGAGAATAATGGACCACACTTGGCTCACTCGGAACGCGCTAATAAAGCCATCGGCTAAGGATCGTCCACCGCCGGACTGCTTCTTTCAACCTACTTGGCAGAAGGCATACCCTGAACTGGGTTTTCCCTCCGTTGACCCATCGGCCCGAGTGAGTCATCTTTGGCGGACAGCACCGAATGCGTGACCGAGTGAACACGATTCGGCGCTAGACGGCGAAAACCACAAGGAGGGACGAAAGGTGGGGGAAGACGACTTCCGGCACCTGGAGCGACTGGTGTCAGAGCTTGACTCCCGCGGGTTGCACGCCCGAGTGGTACGACCCCAGTCAGGACGTGCGTTCGTCCGCGTGATCAACCCGAACGCGACCAGCCTGGCGGAGAACGTCACCTGCCGAGCACAGGCCACTCCCAGCCAGCGGGACATGTACTACTGGTGGTCCTGGGGTGAACGGATGCACACGGTGGAAGACCCCGCCGGTGCCGCGACCAAGGTCGCGCGAGTGCTCGCCGCGGTGGGGGAGTGAGGTGATCGTCGCACCGGACGGCTTCGACACGCCCGGTGCGACGCGCCTGCCGCGGCTCGACGGGGCCGGCGGGGTGACCCGGTGCGGAGCGTCCTCGGACGCTGGGGCACCCCGCCGGCTTCGGGCCGTGCCACCGGCTCGCGGGCCCATGACGGACCCCGCGGACGGGCCTCGCGAGCCGGACCGGCTCTCCGGCGCGGGCCGCGCAGCCCGGTACGACCTCGCGGTACGCGCCTCGTACGAGGCGGTCACGCGGGGCGGACCGGATTCCCGGCACCCGACCGGCCTCGCGGATCGGGTGCGACGAGACCCGCGGACCGCGCGCGACCGGACTCACGAACCGGACGCCGGCGGAGCCCGGCTCGGGACCCGTGTGACGAACTTCACGCACGGGCCTGTCCGGGCGCCGCGACCGGAACCCACCGGTTCTCGCGAGCCGGCTCTCCGACCCGCCCCGGGCCGGAGGGCACCGCTCCCGGAGAACCGGAACAGACGTGTCCTCGTGGGAAGCGGAGCTCATGGGCTCCGGCCCCCGCGAGGACGACAAACCGCTGCATGGCAGCACAAGACGCCGCCCGACCTCCCGTCCGGGCGGTGACCGGAGGGATCCCTCCCGGGAACGTACGGGACACGCTTCCGGGTGCGTGTCCTGTCCGGGCCGACCGTCACCGGAGCGTCCCAGCCCACCCCCCGCGGCCCTGGGCTTGGACGTCCCCGTCTTCCCCGGCGTGATGTGACGGCGGCCGGATCGGTAGGCAATATGAGTAGGTCGCATGACTTACCCGGCTTGCCGAACGATCCGATCCGAGAGGGATCCACTCCGTGTTCCTGTCCACCCCTACCCCCACCCCTGCTCTCACCCCGACCCCTACCCCCAGCGCCAGCCCGGCCTCGGTTCTCGACCCCGGTGTGCAGGACCTTCTCAACATGGGAGCGGGCTTGACGAAGGGATGCGGGGACGGCGGAGGGGTAATCTGCGATGTCGTGCAGACCCTCGTGCCCGTGAGCTGGGCGGCACCTGTGATCGCAAGCGTGATCGCCATCGCGCTGATCGTGACGATCGCGATGGTGCTGCGCAAAGTGGCCCACCGGCTGATCGAACGCGTCGTGCGCCGGGCGTCGTCCGGCCGCACGTCCCTCGCGGGCCGGTTGCGCGGCAACACGGCACCCCCCGAGGGTCTCGACATGATCGTGGCCGAGCGACGCAGGCAGCGGGCCGAGACCATGGGTTCGGTGCTCAAGTCCATCGCCTCGATCATCATCCTGGGCACCGCCGTGCTGACCGTCCTGGACCGGCTCTCCGTCCCCATCGCCCCCCTACTCACCAGCGTCGGCATCCTGGGCGTGGCGATCGGCTTCGGCGCCCAGGAACTCGTCAAGGACTTCATCGCGGGCATGTTCATGCTCCTGGAGGACCAGTACGGCGTGGGCGACGTGATCGACGCCGGTCCCGCGGTCGGCACCGTGGAAGCGGTCACCCTGCGCATCACCCGCCTGCGTGACATCGACGGCCGGGTCTGGTACATCCGCAACGGCACCATCACCCGTGTCGGCAACGAGTCACAGGGCTGGTCCCGCGCCACGGTCGACGTGTCGGTGGCCTACACCTCGGATGTGCCCGCGGTCCGCGACCTACTCAAGGAGGTCGTCGGCGAGGTGTGGGACGACCCGGCCTTCCGCGCCGTCATCGTCGAGGAGCCGCAGGTCTGGGGCCTCGAGCAGATCTCCGAGACCGCCGTCATCTTCCGGGTCAGCGCCAAGACCCTCCCGGCCAAGCAGGCCGAGGTCGCCCGGGAGATCCGCATCAGGGTCAAGGCGGCCCTCGACCGCGCCGACATCCCGATCGCTGCCTGACGTCAACTACTCTGGAGGACGTGTCCGCCATCCCTGAGGAAACCCGGTCCTTCTACGACGCCGTCGGCGGCGAGGAGACCTTCAGGCGTCTCGTCCACCGTTTCTACGAGGGAGTGGCGGCAGACCCGCTGCTCCGTCCGATGTATCCGGAAGACGACCTCGACGGCGCCGAGGAGCGACTGCGCCTGTTCCTCATCCAGTACTGGGGCGGCCCCAACACCTACAGCTCGCAGCGCGGCCACCCGCGTCTGCGGATGCGCCACAACCCGTTCGTGATCAGGTCGGCCGAGCGTGACGCCTGGCTGAGGCACATGCACGACGCGGTGGCCTCGCTGGAGCTCCCCGACCATCTGGAGCAGCGCCTGTGGGACTACCTCGTCTACGCGGCGCACAGCATGGTCAACGCCCCGGACGAATGAACGCACACGCATAAACCCCTGTGCGTAGGGGCAACCCATGCACATGGAAACCCCCTGGTGGCGTGATGCCGTCGTCTACGAGATCTATGTCCGCAGCTTCGCCGACGCCTCCGGAGACGGCGTCGGCGACCTTCCGGGCATCCGGCAGCGCCTGCCGTACCTCGCCGAACTCGGCGTGGACGCGATCTGGCTGACCCCCTTCTACCGCTCCCCCATGGCCGACGGCGGCTACGACGTGGCGGACTACCGCGACGTCGACCCGCTCTTCGGCACACTCGCCGACTTCGACGAGCTTGTCGCGGAGGCGCACCGGCTCGGGCTCCGCGTCATCGTGGACATCGTGCCGAACCACAGCTCCTCGGCGCACGAGTGGTTCCAGGCGGCACTGCGGGGCGAGGGACGCGACCGGTACGTCTTCCGCGACGGCGGTGACCTCCCGCCCAACAACTGGCAGTCGACCTTCAGCGGACCGGCCTGGACGAAAACCCCGGACGGGCAGTGGTACCTGCACCTGTTCGCCCCCGAGCAGCCCGACTTCAACTGGCGCAACCCCGAGGTGCACGCCGAGTTCCTCGACATCCTGCGGTTCTGGCTGGACCGTGGAGTGGACGGCTTCCGGATCGACGTGGCTATGGGCCTGTACAAGGCCGAGGGCCTGCCCGACACCCCGCCGGAGGACCAGGCGTTCAAGGCCGAGTCCCCGATCTGGGGCCGGCCCGAGGTGCACGAGGTGTACCGGGAGTGGCGCAAGCTGCTCGACTCCTACGAGGGCGAACGGATGGCGATCGGCGAGGTCTGGACCGACTCGGCCGAGGACCTGGCGCTCTACGTCCGACCGGACGAGCTGCACCAGAGCTTCAATTTCGCCTGGCTGCAGGCTCCCTGGTCGGCACCGGCGTTCCGCAAGGTCATCGACGACACCCTGGCCGCGGTGACCGCCCCCACCTGGGTGCTCTCCAACCACGACGTGGTCCGCCACGTCACCCGGTACGGCGAGGGCCTGACCAACTCCACGACGGGTCTGGCCCGCGCCCGGGCGGCGCTGCTCGCCATGCTCGCCCTGCCGGGCTCGGCCTATCTGTACCAGGGGGAGGAGCTCGGCCTGCCCGAGGTGACGAACCTCCCCTCGCACACCCGCCAGGACCCCATCTTCGCCCGCTCCGACGGGGAGCTGCCCGGCCGCGACGGCTGCCGGGTGCCTCTCCCCTGGTCCGGCGCGGCTGAGCCGTACGGCTTCTCCCCCGACGGAGCGCACCCCTGGCTGCCCCAACCAGCCGAGTGGGGCGCGCTGTCCGCCGAGCGCCAGTCGAACGACCCCGGCTCGACGCTCGGTTTCTACCGCGACGCCCTGCGCACCCGCCGAGAGCTGCGCGGCACGCTCCCGGACGAGATCACCTGGCTGGACTCCCCCGAGGACGCGATCTTCTTCAACCGCGGCCCGTTGACGTGCGTCATCAACTGCGGCACCGAACCGGTCACGTTGCCGCCGCACGACCGGGTCCTGCTCGGCAGCGCCCCCGTGGAAGGCCACCTGCTCCTGCCGGACACCGCCGCCTGGCTCTTCACCCCCGGTGTCTGACAGCTTCCGGGCCGGTGACGGCTCCAGGCCGGTGACGGCTCCAGGCCGGTGACGGCTCCAGGCCGGTGACGGCTCCGGGCCGGGCGTGCCCGGCACGTGGCCCGGAGCCGCTATCCGGCGAACCTGCGCAGGTAGGCGAGTTCGTCCTCGTTCAACCGCCGCGGCGAGGCCCGTTCGACGTCATAGGCGACGAGCACCGAACGGGCCCGGACGAAGACCTCGTCGTCATCGCGGATCTCGTACTCGAGAAGGAAGCGGACCGGCCGGATCTCCGCCACCCATGACTCCACACGGACCGGGTCGGGGCGGAAGGTGAGGGGGCGCCGATAGTCGATCTCGTGCCGGGCGACCACGAGCCCCTTGAACGGGGTGCCTCCCTCGCGGTGGGGGTCGACGAGGAACATCGCCTGCCGCGCGTCCTCGAGATAGTCGAAGAACCGCACGTTGTTGACATGACCCAGCGAGTCGATGTCGGCGAACCTGACGGCCCTGGGGAACACGTGGCGGTGCCCATCGGTGACGCCGTCCGCGACGTTCTGTCCAAACACACCCAGAACCGTAGCGAGCCCCCGGCCCCGCCTGGACAGCGGGGCGCCGGGGGCTCGTCAACGGCGTTCAGCGGACGTGATCGGGCCGGTAGCCGGCCACACACATGAGCCGGTGCCGGACGGTCACGTGAACCGGGGTCAGTCGCGGGTGAGCTTGCGGTAGGTGACGCGGTGCGGCCGGGCCGCGTCGGCACCCAGGCGCTCGATCTTGTTCTTCTCGTAGTCGGCGAAGTTGCCCTCGAACCAGAACCAGTTCGAGCCTTCCTCCCAGGCGAGGATGTGGGTGGCGATGCGGTCGAGGAACCACCGGTCGTGCGAGGTGATGACCGCGCAGCCCGGGAACTCGAGCAGGGCGTTCTCCAGGCTGGAGAGCGTCTCGGTGTCGAGGTCGTTGGTGGGCTCGTCCAGCAGCAGCACGTTGCCACCCTGTTTGAGGGTGAGCGCCAGGTTGAGCCGGTTGCGCTCGCCGCCCGAGAGGACGCCCGCCTTCTTCTGCTGGTCCGGGCCCTTGAACCCGAACGCGGCGATGTAGGCGCGCGACGGCATCTCCACCTGGCCGACCTTGATGTGGTCGAGCCCGTCGGAGACGACTTCCCAGACGTTCTTGTTGGGGTCGATGCCGCCCCGGCTCTGGTCGGCGTAGGAGATCTTGACGGTCTCCCCGATGACGATCTCCCCGTTGTCGGGCGTCTCGCTACCGGTGATCATCCGGAACAGCGTGGTCTTGCCGACGCCGTTCGGGCCGATGATGCCGACGATGCCGTTACGCGGCAGGTCGAAGGAGAGGTTGTCCATCAGGACCCGGTCGCCGAAGCCCTTGGTGAGCTTCTCCGCCCGGATCACCGTGGTGCCCAGGCGCGGGCCCGGCGGGATCTGGATCTCCTCGAAGTCGAGCTTGCGATACTTGTCGGCCTCGGCGGCCATCTCCTCGTAGCGCTGCAGACGCGCCCGGCTCTTGGTCTGGCGGGCCCTGGCGTTGGAGCGGACCCACTCCAGCTCCTCCTCCAGGCGCTTCTTGCGCTTGGCGTCCTTCTGGCCCTCCAGCTTGAGCCGCGCCGCCTTGGCCTCCAGGTAGGTGGAGTAGTTGCCCTCGTAGGGGTGGCAGCGGCCGCGGTCGAGCTCGAGGATCCAGTTCGCCACGTTGTCCAGGAAGTAACGGTCGTGGGTGACGGCCAGGACGGTGCCCGGATACTTCTCCAGGTGGGACTCCAGCCACTGGACGCTCTCGGCGTCGAGGTGGTTGGTGGGCTCGTCGAGCAGGAGCAGGTCGGGCTGCTGCAGGAGCAGCTTGCAGAGCGCGACCCGGCGGCGCTCACCACCGGAGAGCTGGGTGACGTCGGTGTCCGGCGGGGGACAGCGGAGGGCGTCCATCGCCTGCTCCAGCTGGCTGTCGAGATCCCACCCGTTGCGGTGGTCGAGCGCGTCCTGAAGCTTGCCCATCTCCTCCAGCAGCTCGTCGCTGTAGTCGGTGGCCATCAGCTCGGCGATCTCGTTGAAACGGTCGAGCATGGCCTTGGTCTCGGCGACGCCCTCTTCGACGTTGCCGAGAACGGTCTTGCTCTCGTTGAGCGGGGGCTCCTGCTGAAGCAGGCCGACGGTGAAGCCGGGCATGAGCCGGGCGTCGCCGTTGGACGGCTGCTCCAGGCCCGCCATCATCTTCAGCAGCGTCGACTTTCCAGTGCCGTTGGGGCCCAGGACACCGATCTTGGCGCCCGGCAGGAACGACAGCGTCACGTCGTCGAGGACGACCTTGTCGCCGTGGGCCTTGCGCACGCGCTGCAGTGTGTAGATGTACTCCGGCATGCCTTCTAGTTTAGGGCCTGGTGACTTCAGCTAGGGGCGGCCTCGGAACCCGGCCGCCGAGCGGGGGGAACCGCGGGGGCGGGCAGGCAGATCTGGTCGCGGCCCAGCTCCTTGGCCCGGTACAGGGCGAGGTCGGCCGCGGCGAGCAGCTCGATCAGATCGTCGCCGTGGACGCTCATGATCGCCACCCCGACCGAGATGGTCACAGTGATCATGTTGTCGTCGGCGGGGACCGCCATCCGGCCCACCCGGAAGCGCAGCCGCTCGGCGACCCGGCGAGCCTCGGTCACGTCGGCCCTGGGCAGCAGGACGACGAACTCCTCACCGCCGAAGCGGCCCACGACGTCGTAGTCGCGGAGCTGGTTGCGGATGGTGTCGGCCACCCCGATGAGAACCTGGTCGCCGATCAGGTGGCCGTAGGTGTCGTTGACTCGCTTGAAGTGGTCGATGTCGACGATCAGCAGGGCGAGCGTCTCGCCGGTGCGGCGCGCCCTGACGATCTCGGTGTCGGCCTCGCGCTGCCAGGCCGCCGCGTTGAGCAGGCCGGTCTTGAGGTCGGTGCGGGCCGCCGCCTGCAACTGGGCGTGGAGCAGGCTGCGCTGAAGCAACACCACGGGCGGCAGGGCGAGCAACAGCAACGCCAGGTTGAGCCCGGCGGTGATGGAGACGATGACGCCCAGGCAGAGCTCGACGACGTCGAGGAGCAGACTCTCCCGGTCCCACAGGACCTCGCGCCAGCGGCTGTCGGGGTCGGCGGTGTGCGCGGCGATGGCGATCAGCGCGGTGTTGATCACTGTGAACAGCACGGCGCAGCCGACGGCCACCAGGATCGGCAGGCCGTCGCCCCCGCTCAGCGCTTTCACGTCGCCGACGGTGGCGTGGAAGAGCAGCGAGGCCGCACCCCCGGCCAGGCCGATCGCGGCCGAGCTGAAGACCCGCCGGTAGACGACCGTCGCCCGTACCCGTTTCTGCAGCAGGAACTGGAACGGGATGGGCGCGAGAAGCGCGTACAGCGGGGGCAGGAGCAGCGCGGCCGGCAACCACCACGCGGAGAGCAGGTCGCGGGAGACCCCGGCGGGCATGCCGAGCCTCCGGGTCGCCTCGATGCAGACGGCTCCGCACGCCATCAACGCGGTGAACGTGAGCACGTCAGACCAGCGGAAATCACCGGTAACCGCAAAAAACACGATCGCGGCGAGATCCAGCGTTACGATCCCGCAGAGGTAGCCAATCAGCGGGCGGCGTTGCGCGAGCAAGGGCCACCGGTCGGTCAAGGACGTCATGCCATCGCGTGACGTGACCGAAGTATGACTGGAAGCCGCCATGTCGTCCCCCTCTCCGACTAACGATGTGTAACACAATAGTTGCGGAGTGTGCGCTGCGCGACGGGAACCGCTACCTTTGACGGAGTGGGTCAGCTCGTCAGGTGACCCATGATCTGCAAACCGCTCGCCTGCGAGCGGGCCGTGTAGGGAAGGAGCAGCCATGCTGCGGGGTGTGACCTGGACCTAACAGATGTCTCGGCACCTCACGGGTGTCTCGGCATCTGACACGGGCAAGACCATCGGCCGGTTATCTCGGCGCCGTCGCGTTCACATGGCGAGGCACCGACCGCGTCCGGCCGATGCCCCCTCACTCCCGCCCTGTCACGAGGTCACGAGCCGTCCCCCATCCAGTCGCCCCGCGCAGGCGCTGCTCCCGTCCCAAGCCTCTACGTGTCGCATCTTCCGCCGGTACGGCGTCACGCCGGGAGACGCACCACGGTCGAGAAACCGCGTGACGAGGCACTGAGCACCCGCCGCCCGGCCGTTCCCGAAGAATGTCTCAGGCCGCCAGACGCTCTTCGAAAGGCCAGGGTGTCTCCTCCGGAACGGACACGGCCCCGGCCGTCTCCCGCGCCGTGGCAGGGTGCTTGGCCGTCACTCCCCTCGGGGCCCTCCGCCTGGCGGTCACGGTGCCTTCCCGCTCCGGCACGCCACCGTTCACACCGTGACCGGCGCCGCTCGGCGCGGACTCGGCGGCGCCGGAGGCCGTCCCGGTGGATGCCGTCCCGGCGCCGACGAGAGGGGCGGTGGCCGTTGCGGCGCCGACGGCCTCGACGTCGGACGTCTCCGCCCCGGCCGCCTCCGCCTCAGCCGGGGACGACCTGTCACCGTGGTCGGCGGTGACCACGGCCAGAGGGCCGGCACCCTCCGGAACGGGGGCGCCCCCGCTCATGGCCCAGTCGGACGTCTCACGGTCGAGCTCGGTGCGCTCGTCGTCACCCAGCAGCGGGGCCGCACCGCCGCGCTGGGGCTTGTCGAAGCTGCCGATCCCCCAGCGCAGGTCGTGGCCGAGCGAGTTGGCCTCCACCTCGGGCATGAAGCGGCGCTCGCCCCCGTGGACGAACTCGCGGATCCGCAACCGGCCCTGGACCACGATCGGCTGGCCCAGCTGGACCGACCGGGCGACGTTGTCGGCGAGCCCCCGGAAGCAGCGGACACCGAAGTAGGTCGTCTCGCCGTTACGCCACTGCTGGTTCTCACGGTCGAAGTAACGGCTGGTCGAGGCGACCTTGAGTGAGGTGACCCGGGAACCGTCCGGGAAGGTGTGCTGGCGCGGCGGGGCCGCGATGTTGCCGGTCAGCGTGACGTAGATGTCGTTCATCGTGCCTCCCATGAACGCCGGCGGGCTGCCGGCGGCGTGAAAGACACGATGGCCTTCCCCGCCTCCGCAACAGGCCGCAGAACCGCGTTCTGTGGATGACCGCCGGCCATGTGTCAGGGCTGTGGACAACCATGGCGCGCGACGCGGCGGCACCGGATCGTGGGCGGTGGCCGCACCGGCAGGGAAGCGCGAAGCCCCGGACGACGACCGCATCGACACGACAGGCACAAGATCCCGGACAACAACCCGTCAACAGGGAAAACGCACGACCCCGGACGACAACCCCACCGACACGGCAGACACAAGACCCCGGGCAGCAGGCGGAACAACCCGTACACGCAGGAAAGAACAGCCCGTACACACCGCAGGAGATCCGCGCCGGAAGAGGACCCCACCCGACAACGCCGTACACACGGGAAACCGGTACGGCGGGGAACCGGTTTCCCGCGCCCGCCCGGGCGGGCGCGGGGCCGGTCAGCCGCGAAGGACCCGCATGGCCGAGTAGAACTCGTTGTAGCGGGCCAGCTCGCGCTCCACCGGCTCGACGACCATGGTCTCGGCGATCCCCGCCACCCGGCGGCGCATCTCCCGCTCCAGGCTCTCCCTCTCGTTGCCCGCGCCGAGCACGACGAAGTTGCGGCTGGCCGTGGCGGTGAGCGCGCCGAGCCCGAGAACCGACAGCGCCATCAGCCCGACCCAGGGCAGAGACGCGGCGTCGGCGAACAGTTCGAGGGCCGCCGGCGGCTTTCCCGCACCGAACACGCCGTAGGCGAGGGCCGTGCCGATCCAGGCGAGGCCCGCCACGAAGAGCACGACCAGCAGGTACTGCCAGACGAGGAGCAGCCGCCACCAACCGGGGACCCGGTCGAGGCGCGGGGCGACCTCCGTCAGCTCCTCGGAGAGCGCCTCGGGCAACTGGGCCGAACGGGACCGCGCGGCGTCCCGGATACCGTTCTGCCAGGCCTCGTGCATACCGGAGGTCAGGCCGTCCGCGAGGGCCTGGATCGCGGTGTCCACCTCGGCGGACTGCGCGCTGACCGACCCTCCGCCGATCCCCCGGATCTCCTCCCTCAGGTCGCCCAGGCGCAGACTCTTCAGCGGGTCGGGACGGAGCTTGGCGGCCCAGCGGGTGTACGGCCAGCCGACCCACTCGACGGACCGCGCCGCGTACACGTTCTCCATCGCCTCCCCGATCGCGGGTACGCCGGCCG
Organism: Streptosporangium fragile; assembly: GCF_039534445.1. NCBI lineage: Bacteria > Bacillati > Actinomycetota > Actinomycetes > Streptosporangiales > Streptosporangiaceae > Streptosporangium > Streptosporangium fragile. Next base: position 42,893 of record NZ_BAAAVI010000067.1, read on the forward strand.
CGTCGCAGAGGGCATCGGTCAGGCCGATCCGGCGGGCGTCGTCGATGGAGGAGGACGGGGCGGGGGTGCCCTCGGCGGGCACGATCTTCGCCAGCCGGCGGGTCAGCCGGTCGAGGTCCGCCTCCAGCCGCTGGACGGCGGCCCTGCGGTTGACCACGGCCTCGGCGAGAATGGCCTTGAGACCGTCGACGCCCTTGCCGGTGGTCGCCGAGGTGGCGACGATGACGGGATCCTCGACGCCCTCGCGACGGAGCAGGTCGTCGAGGTCGGCGACGCACTCGGCCAGTTCCTCCGGTTCGAGCCGGTCGGCCTGGTTGAGCACGAAGACCGTCACCGCCTCGTGGCCCGCGAGCTCTGTCACGTAACGGCGGTGCGTGGACGCGTCGGCGTACTTCTGCGGGTCGAGCACCCACACGATGAGGTCGGCGACCTGGATGAGCCGGTCGGCCTCGGTGTCGGTCAGCGCCCGGATGGAGTCGTGGTCGGGCAGGTCGAGCAGGATCAGTCCGTGCAGCTGGCTCTCGCCCCGGTCCAGGGCGCTGGCCCGCGCGAAGCGGTGCCGCCACTGGACCTGCAGCCAGTCGAGGAGCGGACCCGCGCCCTCCAGGCCCCAGACGCAGGCGTGGGTGCGTGCCGTGGTCGGACGGCGTACTCCCGTCGGCGACAGCTCCAGGCCGGAGATCGAGTTGAACAGCGTCGACTTGCCGCTGCCCGTACCTCCGGCGAGGGCCACCACGGTGTGGTCGGAGGAGAGCTTGAGCCTGTCACCGGCGTGCAGCAGCAGCCTGCCCGCCTCGGCCAGGAGCTTGGGGTCGACCCTGCCTGGCCCCAGCTCCACGATCCGGGCGAGTGCGGCGAGCCGGCCGCCGAGACCCTGGCGTGTCTGGGTGGTGCCAACACTCATCGAGCGACCTCAAGGTTGTACGTTGCCTGGTAGAGGCGGGTGGCGGCGGTTTCGTCAGGGATGCCTGCGTCGTCGAGAGCCTGAACATAGCGCGCGATCTCGTCGTCGAAAAGTACGCCGATCCGGGCACGGAGATCACTACGGGCCTTGACCCCGATGTTGCGCAGCGACTCGGCGCCCAGCAGGGCGTGTACCAGCCGTTGCGGCAGCGTGCCCGCGGTCCCCTCCGCCGGGGAGGAGCTGTCGCCGAGCAACCCGATGGTCAGGATCAGCGACAGGGACTCGACGTCGAAGGAGATCACCCTGGCCACCGAGCGTTTGGTCACCCCCTCGGTGCGGATCAGCCCGGTGATGTGGTCCTGCCAGGCGGCGACGGTACGGCCGGTCCTGCGCGCGATCTCGTCGGAGGCGTGACCGAGGTCCGGCACCGCCGACAGGACCTCCTGGGCGCCCGGACGCTGCAGCCAGCGCGAGGCGGCCTCCTCGGCGGCCCGCTGCGCGGCCGAGACGACAACCGACTCCAGCCCGGCCCGCAGCGCGGACTTCAGGGCGGTGAGCCGCTCGGGAGTCTGCCGACCGGCCTTGGCGCCCAGGCGGCCCGGTTTGCGCAGGTGCAAGGTACGCATGAGATCGCCCGACCCGGCGAAGTCCTGCCAGCGGGCGAGCACCTCGCCGCGGAGCAGCGAGCCGTTCCCGGTGCTCCGCTCGATCTCGGCGAGCGCGCGGGCGTAGGCGGCGTCGACGTCGCCGCGCAGCTCCTTCCTGAAGGCGACCTGCATCTCCATGTGTTTGGCGAGGGCGGGGACGCGGGTGCGGAAGCTGTTGAGCACGCCGTCGAGGGTCGCCCGGACGGCCAGCTCCCGGCGTCGTTCGTCGACGGACAGCTCGGCCAGCCAGCGCCGTAACTCGGCGACCTCGTGATCGGGGAGCATGCCGTCGGTGACCTTGCTCTCGTTGATCACGAACCGGTCGACCTCACCGAGACCGTACTCGGTGAGCATCCGGACGAAATGCTTGGTGACCACCTCGCGAGACCTCGGAGGCACCCGGGAGAGCACGATGGCCAGCCGGGCCCCGCGCTCCTTGGCCAGGCGGAGCAGCCGCCAGGCGGGGGCGTCGGCGTACCGGGCGGCGGTGGTGACGAAGATCCACAGATCGGCCGCGTCGAGCATGCGGTGGGCGATCTCGTGATGCTCCTCGACGACGGAGTCGATGTCGGGGGTGTCGAGCAGGGCCACACCGGAGGGAACGCGGTCCGAGGAGATGAGCACGAGGCCGTCGGGGGACGCCTCGGGGGCGGGCTCGCTGAGCCGCCGGAGGCTGCCGAGCAGATCGCCCTCGGCGAACCATTCGTGGTCGTCCGGGTGGCAGGCCAGGACCGGCGTTCCGGTGGTCGGGCGGCGCACCCCGGTCGCGCTGACCTTGGCGTTGGCCAGGGTGTTGATGAGCGTCGACTTGCCCGCGCCGGTGGAGCCCGCGATGACGATGAGCGCCGGGGCGGTGCTCGTACGCACCCGGGGGACCACGTAGTCGTCGAGCTGGGCGAGGATCTCGCTCTGAACCCGCCGGGCCTCCTCCGCACCGGGGAGGTCGAGGCCGAAGCGAAGGTCCGTGACGCCTTCGCGCACGGCGGCGAGCGCGCCGGCCAGCGCCTCCGAGGCGGCCTTGGGCAGCGGCGTGTGAAGCACCCGCCCGGCCTGCGTCTCCTTAGCCCCGTCCCGGCCGGCCTCGCCCTCGGCGGCCTCACCGGCGGCAGTCCCGACCTCGACGGTCTCGTCAACGGCGATCCCGGCCTCGGCGGCACCGCCGGCAGCAGCCTCGCCCTCGGCGGCCTCACCGGCGGCAGTCCCGACCTCGGCAGTCTCGTCAACGGCGATCCCGGCCTCGGCGGCACCGCCGGGAACCGTCCCGGCTGTGGCGGCTCGGCCCTCGCCGGTCCCGGCTTCGGCGGTTCCGGAGTTCTCTTCGCCGGCGGTTTCGCCGCTCGCCCTGTCTGCGGTATCCGATACCGTCCCGCTCCGGGTGTCCTCATCTGCCTCGGCCCCGCTCCCTGCGGCGCCCTCGCCCGTATCCGCCTTCGCGGGCGCCACCACGCCGGCGAACCCGCCTGCCGCACCGGCCTCGCCCGCGTCCCGGGGACCGTCGCCGTCGTCGACGCCCCTGGAGATCTCGATGGTCTCGGCGCCGGTCTGCGAACCCTCGGCGGGTGCGTTCCGGGGCGGGTCGGCGCTCTCCGGGGCGCCGTCGCCGACACCGGACCGGCCCGCGACGTCCACATCGGCGCGGGCTGCGGCGTCGGTCTGGACGGTCTCGGCCGCCCGGGCGGGACCGTCGTGAAGGACGTCGCCGGCCTGACCGTCATCCTGCGGGCGGTGCGCGGTCTCGGTGTCCCGGGGTAAGGTCCGGCCGCCCCCCGCGCCGGGGGTGATCTCATCTCCTTTTCCTACGCCGGTGCCCGCTTCGGGCGTTCGCGTCCCCGTGCCGACGCCCGCTTCGCGCGCTCGCGCCCTCGCGGCGGTGCCCGCCTCGGGCGTTCGCGCCGCCCTGCTCGCACGCAGCGGCGGAGCGGCGGGCGGAACGCCCCCCGCGCCTGCGGGGTCGGGCGAGGACGCCCCGCGGTCGGGATCGAGGGCCGGGGGTACCTGCGGCGCCCGCGCGGTCCGCGGAGCCGGAGACGGCCGCACGGGGCTCGGGGGGCCGGGTTTGGGGACGGGCTGCTTGGGGGCGGGCTGCTTGGGGGCGGGCTGCTTGGGGGCGGTCAGG
>NZ_BAAAVI010000068.1:0-46370 GCF_039534445.1 Streptosporangium fragile
TGTCCCTGCTCGCCCTCGTCCGCGGTGAACCGGCGCCGCGCACGGAGGAGGGCCTTCGCTGCGAACTGGTGCCGCGCGAGTCCAGCGGGCCGGTGAGGTCCGGCCGGTCGGCATCCCGGTGAGATCCCGGGTGTCCCGTCGTGTCTCCATCAGAGAGCATTCGAGCAGGCTGTCGCCCGTGAAACGGCGGAAGTCCAGGACCTGCCCGGGGCTGAGGCTGTACGGGGCGTACCGCGGCGGTGTGACCTGGTCGAACGCGCTGCACGGCTGTGACCGGAACGCGGTACCCCACGCCCCGTTGAGCGCGTCGATCGTGCCGTACCGGCACTCCGGCCAGGCGCGGAAGGCATGCCGGCCGAGGCGGAGTAGTCGGCGTGGACGTGGCAGACGTGTTCGTTGTTCACGTGCCACAGCATGACCGCGGGACGGGACGCGTACCGTTCGGCGATCCGGCCGACCAGCTCGGGGTTGTAGTCACCGCCGAAGTCGATGCGCATCGTGCTCACTGGACCCCTGTCCGGTCGTGTCGTCCCGTTGCGGGCCCGTTCCCCGTGTGGTGGATCGGAACGGGCGGGTGGGCGGGCGACACGGAACAATAGTGAACGTTCACTTTTGCGTCAACGGTCGTGCGGGGCCGCTCTCCCGGGCCGCCGCGCGCCTCCCGTGTCCGGCGGCGACCTTTCCCGAAACCGCCTGATCATGTGTCCGAGACCCGCCCTTGACGGTGCTGTTACCGGCATGCAAACTTCGGAATGCGCTTTCCGGCTTGCGTACCCTCCGTTCGCCGGGGTCAGGAGGTCATGAATGGTCGTGTCAGGAAGAGCCCCGTGACCGCTCTCGGCGAGCTTCAGGGGCGGCGGAGTCCCCTCCGGCTCGACCTTTTTCTCCATGCCGTACCTCTGGCGGGGATTCGCCCGACTTTGGCATGTGAGACGCCTCGGTGCTCGCCCGGCTGCTCCTGGTGATCATTGTCGTCTTCGCCGCCATCGGCTTCCGGGCCGCCAGGTATCGGGTCGTCTGCGATGACCGAGATCAACGAACGGCAGGCCTCCGCCGGCACCCCGGTCGGGGCCGGGGGCCTTCCCGTCCCCGAGACGCCGTGTGGCGGCGCGCCTTCGCGGCAGGTTGCGGTAAGTGCTTTCCGTGCGATGACGGCCTGCTCAAGCACATCGGTCTGATCCCGCCGGCGTGAGCCGCAGGCAGAGACCGACGCCGCGTGACGGGCGGGATTCCCCCGGCGGGATTCCCCGCTCGCCCCGCGGCCCCACACAAGGAGTGATGAAGGTTCACATGTCCCCACGTAGTCACCGGATGGCCATCGTCGGAACCGGCGGGATCGCCGCCGCGCACGCGGAGGCCATACGCGCCTCCGCCGGCCGGGCGCACCTGGTCGCCGCGGCCGACGTGGACATCGACCGCGCCCGTACGTTCGCCGCGGCGTGGGACGCGCCGCACGCCTACGCGAGCCTGACCGAGCTGCTGCGGGAGGAGCAGGTGGACCTGATCTGCCTGTGCACCCCTCCCGGGCAGCACGCCCCGCTGGCGGCGCAGTGCCTGCGGGCCGGGGTCACCGTGCTGGTGGAGAAGCCGCCCACGCTCTCCCTCGCCGAGCTGGACGAGCTCGCCGCGCTGGAGCGGCGCTCGCCCGGACACGTCGCGACCGTTTTCCAGCACCGCTTCGGCCCGGCCGCCGTCCGGTTGCGCCGGATGGTCGCGGACGGCGAGCTGGGCCGCCCGCTGCTGGCGACCTGCGCCACCCAGTGGTACCGCGACGACGCCTACTTCGCGGTGCCCTGGCGCGGGAACTGGACGACGGAGGGCGGCGGGCCGACGATGGGCCACGGCATCCACCAGTTCGACCTGCTGTTCTCGGTGCTCGGCCCCTGGCGGGAGGTCAGCGCGCTGGCCGCGCGCCAGGCCCGCTCGACCGACACCGAGGACGTGTCGATGGCGCTGGTGACCTTCGAGAACGGCGCGGTGGCCACGGTGGTCAACTCGGTGGTGTCGCCCCGGCAGACCTCGGCGCTCCGGTTCGACTTCGAGCGCGCCACGGTCGAGGTCGAGCACCTGTACGGCTACACCGACGACGACTGGACCCTGACCGCGGCGCCCGGGCACGAGGACGTGCTCGCCCGCTGGACGCCCGGGTCCGGGGGCGCGCCCAGCGGGCACGCCGACCAGCTCGCCGCGGTGCTCGACGCGCTCGACAACGGCGAGCCGCCGCCGGTGACCGTCGAGGACGCCCGGCGGACGATGGAGTTCATCGCCGCGCTCTACGCCTCCGCCTTCACCGGCGAGCGGGTGCGAAGCGGTCAGATCGGCCCCGACAGCCCGTTCTGGCTGCGGATGAACGGAACCGCGGCCCCGTGGGACAAGGTGAACACACAGTGACCCCTCCTCCGCTTCAGGCATGCCACGTTCTCGGCCGGTCGGTCACCGTCACGGCCGGGGACGTCGAGCTGTTCACCTACACCTACCGGCCCGACACCCCCACGCCGGAGTCGCCCAAGCCCTACCTGCACCCCGTCCGCACGCTGGCCGGTGAGGTGGTGTCGCTGTTCCGGCCGCACGACCACGTCTGGCACAAGGGCATCGCCTGGTCCCTGCCGCACGTGGGCGAGCACAACTTCTGGGGCGGTCCGACCTACGTGCACGGCAGGTCCTACGTGCAGCTGGACAACAACGGCAGCGCCGTCCACCGGGAGATGACCGCGCTGTCGGTCTCGGACGACCGGGCCGAGATCGCGCACCGGCTCGACTGGATCTCCCAGGCCGGGCGGCCGGTCATCGACGAGCACCGCGCCCTGACGGCCGTCGTGCCGGACGAGGCGACCTGGGCGCTGGTCTTCGAGACGTCGATGACCAACGTGTCCGGGGCGCCGATCGACATCGGCTCGCCGACCACCAAGGGGCGGGAGAACGCCGGGTACGGCGGCCTGTTCTGGCGCGGCCCCCGGGCCTTCACCGGAGGCGTCGTCGACTCCCCCGACGGGCCGGGAACGGCCGACGAGCTGCGCGGGAAGCGGGCGGAGTGGTTCGGCTTCCGCGGCCGGCACGACGAGACGGGAGACTGGTCGTCGATCGTCATGGTGGACGACGCCGCCAACCCGCAGCACCCGCCGCAGTGGTTCGTCCGCAGCGAGGAGTTCGCCTGCCTGTGCCCGGCGCCGTTCTTCAGCGAGGAGGTGCGCGTGGAGGACAGCGCGACGATCTCCTTCCGGTACGCCGTCGTGATCGCCGCCGGGGACCGGGGCGAGGACGGCGTCCGGCTCCTGGCCGACCTGGGCCGCGCCGCCCTCGCCGGCACCGCGGCCGGAGGGCCGGCGTGAGGCCGCCGGCCTTCCCGGGCGGGACCTCCGTCACCCGCCTGTCGGTCTACGGCGGCACGTGCCTCGACGGCCTGGCGGGTGGTACGCCGCACATGCACACCGCCTCCACCGAGGCGTACGTCGTGATCGGCGGCAGCGGCGCGCTGCAGACTCTCGACCTGTCCGGCTTCCGGGAGACCGAACTCGGCGCCGGCTCGACCGTGTGGTTCACTCCCGGAACGATCCACCGGGCGATCAACCGCGGCGGCCTGGAGGTCGTCGTCGTGATGCAGAACGCCGGGCTGCCGGAGGCCGGCGACGCCGTCATGACCTTCCCCCCGGAGATCGTGGCCGACGCGGCACGCTACCAGGAGGCGGCGGCCCTGCCCTCCGACGCGCCCGACGGGGTGCTGGAGGCCGCCGCCGCGCGCCGGCGCGACCTGGCCGTGGAGGGGTTCCTGCGGCTGGCCCGCGGCGTGGCGGACGGCGACACCGGCCCCCTGGAGCGCTTCTACGACAGCGCGGTCGCGCTCGTCCGTCCCGTGGTCGCCGGGTGGCGGCGGACCTGGGAGGACACCGTGGCCCGGGAGACCCGGCACACCGCCGGGGTGCTGGACGCGCTGGAGCGCGGCGACGGGGGACACCTGCGCGACGCCGCGCTGCTGGAGTCGCCGCCCGGCCCCACCGCCCGGTGGGGCATGTGCGGACGCCTGCGCACGCACGACGTCGCGCACCCGGTGCTGCTGTCCTCTCCCGGCGGACCGGACGCGGGCCGCCCCGGTCCGTAGGCGTTCCGCTCCCCGGCCGATGATCGCCAACGTGACCCGATGGCCCGGTGACGGAACGCGCGACATGGATGACGCGTCGGCGACGCTCGCGGGACGGCGCCTCGAAGCCCCGTCCATGGGGTGCCCGCCGACGGCGACCCTCCGCGACACCGCGCGGGAGGCGCCACGGCCGCGACCCCCGCCGCGCATTGTCAATCGAATATAAAAACGTGTGGCGGTTCTGTGGGGGACTGCGTTTTTCCCGGGCGGCCGCCGGCCCGTTCCGCCGGGCCGCTCCGGTTCCGGCCGGGGCCCGCCGGCCGTCCGATTCCATGCCGAGGACGCGTTTTCCCGGGTGTGCCCGGCTCGTCCGGCGTCACCGGCGGGGCCGGTGGAACAGTTGACCGAAGTGCTTGGGCGACCGCGTTCCGGCGGCCGTGGGCGATGTTTCCCCTTCGCCGCGCCGGCTCACGATCGGGGCGTAACTGTGCTGCTCATTAGGCATGTTGAAGGAAGGCGGGGAGGTGTTCGGGTGCGGGATCGGCGCCCTTCGGACACCCGGGGAGACTTTCCGGCCGATGCGGTCCCGTCCTTTTCACAGGTCGTTCCATCGGACGGTGAAGCGCTTATCTCAATGGAGGTGCAATTGACTTAGCGGGTTGATGTGCGCGCCCGGCCGTGGTGTTTCAAGCGTGAATATTGACGGTGAAAATGGCGCTATCTACTCTCGCGATGTCCAGCACATTAAAAGGGAGTGGCCGATGAAACGCATCCGAAACCTCGCCGCCGTCGCAGTCGCCGTCATGGCGCTGGTCGTCGCCCCGCTCCCCGCCTCGGCGGCCACCACCAACATCCACCGGGACACCGCGGTGGGCGCTCTCTACTCCGGCAACGTCCGCGCGACGCTGATCCAGCCGGTCTCGGTCACGACCACGCTCGGCACCGCCACCTGCAACACCGGCAACATCGACGCGAACGTCCAGTCCAACGGCACCGCGCTGAACGTCACGGCCTTCAGTTTCAGCAACACCCCCGGCCCGGCGTGCCCGAACAGCATCGGCGGCTCCTCGACCGTGACCCCGGTCGGGCTGTCCTGGCTCGGCGGCGACGTCGTCTTCGCCACCGGCGGCGGGACCGTCACCATCAGGAACCTCAAGGTCTCCTCAGTGACCACCGGCTGGTTCGGCACCCTCACCTGCGTCTACCGCGGCTCCGGCACCGGTAACAGCCTCACCCTCACCGCCTACAACCCCGACAACCCCGCCCGCCCGGTCACGACGGTGAACGAGGCCCAGGCGAGGGCCAACGGCGCCAGCCTGACCAAGGACAGCGGCAGCCTCCTGTGCCCCAGCTCGGCCACCTTCAGCGCCACCTTCAAGCTCCTGGGCGAGAAGGTCGCCGGGTCCGGCACCTACGACCAGACGCTGTACCTCACCTCCTGACCGGCCTCGCGCCGGCGACACCCTCGGCCCGCCCCCCGGCACGCACCCGGGAGGCGGGCCGCACGTGCGTGTACGGTGCCTCCGCCCGGTGCGTCCCCCGGCAGGTGAGCGCGCGGACCGCCTGGTAGACGCAGAGCAGGGCCCAGATCTCCTGCGCCACCGTCTCCGGGGTCCTGGAGCGCAGCACGGCCGGGCCGCCCCGATCCGACCGCAGCCAGGCCAGCGCCCTGTCCATGATCCAGCGTTCGGCGTACCGCGCCGCGAGCTCGGCGGCGGGTGCCCGTGCCGGATCGACCAGGGTGGTGATCAGCCACTCCGCACCGGGGAGCGGGATGACCCGTAGCGGCGCCCCTCCCCAGCCCGGCGGCCGCGACAGGTACGACCCGTCCCCGAGCCGGCGCGCCACCGGGAACCGGGCGGTCCGGCCGACCCCCCACAGCAGGTGGACGCCGGCCTGCGACGCCTGGCGCCACAGCGCGTCGCCGTGCGGGCCGGGGCGGGCGAGCAGCAGCACGCCGGATCGCAGGTCGCGCAGGAGCCGCGGCGCCAGCTCGTACCGGCCGGTCCCCGAACCGCCGATCGTCGCGTCGATCAGCGCGTGCGTCCCGTCGTCGGCCACGGCCGCCACCCGGACGCAGGGCAGGCGGGGCCCCTCCCGCGGGTAGCCGAAGGCCGCGTTGTCACGGGTCTCGGGGACGGTCAGCGTCGTGCCGTCCATCGTGACGGGGCGCAGCCCGGCCGGGCCGGGGGCGGCGGCCCGCGCCTGCGGCCCCGGCCCGGCCGTCCGGCGGAAGAGCACCCGCAGCGGCTCCGCGCCGAGCCGCGCGCGGGCCCGGCTGATCGCCGACGTGCTGGGCGGCTCCCACGACCGGGTCCAGCGCGAGTGCCACGCCAGGCCGTTCAGCAGCAGGCGCATGACCTCGTCGTAGTTCCGGTCGGGGAACATGCACAGCGCCAGCACGTAGTAGATCGTCAGGCGGACCGGCAGCGCCCGGCGCCGCCGGTCCGCGCAGCCGGTGATCTGGACGACCTCGTCGAGGAGCGGCGCGGGGAAGGCGGAGATGAGGATCCCGATCGACAGGTGATCCGCCAGTCGCCCGTCGCCCGGCTCGGTCTTCACCCGCGTAGTCGTGCCCGGTGCGGGCCGTTGTCAAGCCGGGTACGGTCAAACGCTTTATTTGTTATACAAACCTATCGAAAAGCTCCCAAAAACTGCGCGTGAGATGAGTGCCGCGGGAGCGGTCGCCCGTTCCCCACGGGGCGGTCGTCAGCTCTCCCGCGGGGGCGCGGTGGAGGAGCGGACGACGAGCTCGGCGCCGACGGTGTAGCGGCGCGGCTCCGGCTCCTGGCCGTCGATCGACCGGAGCAGCAGGTCGACGGCGAGCCGCCCCAGCTCGTGGGCGCCCGTGTCGACGACCGTGATCGCCGGGCTCCACCACTCCAGCAGCGGCATGTCCTCGAACGCCACGACCGACAGCGCGCCCGGCATCTCGACGCCCGACCCGGCCAGCACCGGCAGCGCCCCGTAGGTCGCCTCGTGGTTGCCCAGCAGCAGCGCGGTCGGTGCCCGCTCCACCGCCAGCAGCTCGCGCATGGCCCGTGCCCCGTACGCCACCTCGAACGGGCCCCGCCACACCAGCGCCGGATCGGGGGTCACGCCCGCCTCGGCCAGCGTCTGGACGAACCCGGCGTACCGGTCGCGGCCCGAGGTGGTGTCCGGCGGGCCGCCCATGAAGGCGATCCGCCGGTGGCCCTGGGCGAGCAGGTGGCGGGTGGCGGCCACGGCGCCCTCGCGGTCGGCGGCGAGCACGGCGGGCCCCCGGGAGCCCTCGATCTCCCGGATGAGGTCTATCACCGTGATCCCGGACGCCCGCAGCTCGTTGACCCCCTCCGCGTTCTGCCCCGTGCCCACGATCAGCACGCTGTCGACCTGGTGGTCGCGGAGCAGCCGCAGGTAGTCGGCCTCGATCGCCGCGTCGGCGTTGGTGATGCAGAGCAGCGCCTGGTAGCCCGAGGCGACCAGGCGCCGCTGCACGGTCTCCACGACCGTGTGGAGGGTGCTGTTGACCAGGTTGTCGAGCACCAGCCCGACCAGGCCGGAACGCCGGGTCCGCAGACTCGCGGCGGCGAGGTTGCGCCGGTAGCCCATCGACCGGGCGAGCCGGGAGACCCGGCGGCGGGTGGACTCGGAGATCTCGGAGGAACCGGAGAGCGCGCGGCTCGCCGTGCTCACCGACACTCCGGCTGCTGCGGCGACGTCACGGAGCGTGGCGGCCATCTCTTCCCCGTCTCCTCAGGGCCCTGTCCGGCGGTCCGGGTCTCTCCTAGATGATCTTCTCGGATGATACGGCTCCGGGGCCCCGGGGTCACGGCGTGCCGACGGACGGGGTCCGGCCACCGGGCCGATCACGCCGGGCCGTACACCGACCCGGAGGGCGAGCGGGCGGGTCCCCGGGCGACCGGCCGGCGTGGGCCGGCGCGGCCTTCGCCCCCGGACCGAGGACCGCGCGACCGCTGCGGCCGGCCACCTGTCCGCCCCTCGTCATCGCGTATCAGCTCAAGATCGAGCGATCTCACAGGCGTGCAAACGATTCCGATCAACCTCTTCCATGTCAAGACTTGATTGGATAAAACAAGCAGGTGGGAATGGGTGTCATGTTTCGGAACTGTTTCCGCGAACATCGAAAACAGGGGAGCCCACGTGGATCGATACGAGCTCGCACGGCCTGGACCTCGGAGCGCGGCCACGGCGTGGCCGGTCACCGGGGCCGCCCGTCCGGGCGGGTTCCGTGGCTGAGCGGGCCGGGCACGTCGAGATCCTGGTCGACGGTGTCCCGATCAGCGCGCGTCCCGGCATGTCGCTCGCGGCGGCGATGATCGCCGCGGGACGCTGGCATTTCCGCAGGCACCCCGTCACCGGTGCGGCCCGCGGGCCGCTCTGCGGCATGGGCGTGTGCTTCGAGTGCGAGGTGCGCGTCGACGGTCGCGACGCCCGGCGCGCCTGCATGGTCGCCGTGACCGGCCCGGTAATCGTGGAGACCGGCACCGGCCCGCGCCGGGAACCGGACGGCGCCGGTACGGGCGGATCCGCGGGGTCCGGGGTGGAGCCGGCGGGATGACCGGCCCGGCGGGTGGGACCGCGGTGCTGCGGGCGGATGTGGCCGTGGTCGGCGGCGGACCGGCCGGGATGGAGGCCGCCCTGTGGTGTGCCCGGGCCGGGCTGGCGGTCGTCGTGCTCGACGAGCACGAGGATCTCGGCGGCCAGTACTTCCGGCGGCGGCACCCCGCGATCAGGGCGGTCCACGGCGACCACCGGCCGGAGGGCACCGCGCTGGCGGAGGCCGTCCGGGCATCGGGGGCCCGCGTGCTGACCCGGCACGTCGTCTGGGGCGTCGACGGCCGGGCCCTGCTCGCGCATGACGAGGAGGGGGACCGCGCGCTGCGGGTGGAGGCCGGTCACGTCGTGGTGGCGACCGGCGCGTACGAGCGGGTGCTGCCCTTCCCCGGGTGGGAGCTGCCCGGCGTGGTCACCCCCGGACTCGCCATGCACCTGGCCACCATGGACCGCGTCGCGGTGGGCAGCCGCGTCCTGCTGGCCGGCTCCGGGCCGTTCCTGCTGCCGGTCGCCTGCGCCCTGCTGGAGGTCGGCGCCCGGGTGGTCGCCGTGGTGGAGGCGGGCAGGCCGTACCGGCCCGGCGGGCCGGGCGTGCGCGGCGGCGTGGAGGCGCTGCGCCACCCCGCGCGCCTGGCCGAGCTGGGCGGCTACCTCGCCCGGCTGGCCAGGCACCGGGTGCCGGTGCTGCAGGACCGCGTCGTGGCCGAGGCCGTCGGCGGCGCCCGGGTCGCCCGGGTGCGGACCGTGCGGACCTGCGGGGGAGGCGACCGCGAGTTCGAGGTGGACGCCCTCGCGGTGGGCTACGGCTTCCGTCCCGCCACCGAGCTCGTACGGTTGCTCGGCGCCCGTACGGTCGTCGACCCCCGCACCGGCGACGTGGTGATCGCGGCCGGCGACGACGGCGCGACCAGCGTGCCGGGGCTGTACGCCGTCGGCGAGCTCGCGGGGGTCGCCGGGGTGCACGCGGCCCGGTTGCGCGGCCGGCTGGCGGCGATGTCGATCACCGCCGCCGCGGCCGGCGAGACCCGGGCGGACGGCCGGGAACGTGAGCGGCTGCGCCGCAGGCTGCGGCGGCTGGTCGCGTTCGCGTCGTTGACCGGGCGGCTCTACCCGCCGCCCGTGGAGATGGTCGACACCCTCCCCGACGAGGTGCACGTCTGCCGCTGCGAGGCGGTCCCGGCGGGCCGGGTGCGGGCGATCGCGCGGACCGGCCTGAACGACGTCCACGCGGTGAAGGGCGGGAGCAGGGCGGGCATGGGGCTCTGCCAGGCGCGCGAGTGCGGCACGGCGCTGTGGCGGCTGGCCGGCGCGAGCGGCTCGACGGCTCCGCTGCCGGCGCGGATGCCGGTCAGGCCGGTGCCGACGGGTGTCGTCGCCGACATGGACCGTTCCGGCCCGGCGGATCCGGCCGGCCCGGAACAGGTGTGAAACGCCGATCACAGATATGCGACGTTCTTGTGAAATTCAGTGAACAAAGTTCTTGATTCGCTCCCTTTCTGTGTGGCCCATCCCCGCTGAGCATGGCTTTTTCCTGTGAACAAGTTGCCGTCTCTTGTTCACCAAACTCATGTCTGATAGAACATTCGCCAGATGCAGGCCGGGTGGGCCGTGAACAGAAGGCCGGATCACCCCGTGGCCTACCTCTTCGCTGCCCCCTGGAGGACTGCCATGCCCGGCTTCTCTCACCCTCGGCACTCGGGACCGCCCGCCCTGTCGCGCCGTTCCGTGCTCCAGCTCGGCGGCGGGGTCGCCCTCCTGCTCGCGGCGGGGTGCGCCGCCGGGACCAAGGCCGGCGGCTCCGGTGCCCCCGCCGCGAGCGCGTCCTCCGGCGGGGGCGCCGCCGCCTCGACGCTGCGGATCGCGGTGAGCAGCTACCTGAGCAGCTGGGACCAGGACTTCGTCGGTTTCGACCTGACCGCCCTGATGCTCTACAAGAACGTCTTCCCCTACATGATCGACTACGGCGTCACCACGGTCGACGGCGGCCAGATCCTCGACACCTCGGCCATCGCCCCGACCTTCGCCGAGTCCTTCGAGCCCGACGCCGACAACAAGGTCTGGACCCTCAAACTGCGCAAGGGCGTCAAATTCGCCAGCGGCAACGAGATGACCGCCAAGGACGTCAAGTGGTCCAAGGACCGCGCCTTCGCCGCCAAGGCCAACGTCGCCGGCGTCTACCGGCTGATCGGGCTCACCAAGGCCGACCAGGTCGAGGTCGTCGACGACTACACCGTGCGCTTCACCCAGGCGTTCCCCAGCGCGCTGACCCGGCAGATCCAGGCGATCTCCCTGTACGTCTTCGACTCCGAGGAGGCGAAGAAGCACGCCACCGACGCCGACCCCTGGGCCAAGGAGTGGTTCGCCAAGAACCCCCCGACCGGCGGCTACTTCAATGTGGAGAAGGCCGTCCAGGGCCAGGAGATCGTGCTGGCCGCCAACGCCGGCTACCCCGGCCCCGACGGCGCCAGGAGCTCCACGATCCGGCTCACCGTGGTGCCCGCCGCCGCGAACCAGCGCCTCCAACTGCAGAACGGCGACATCGACATCGCCCTCGGCCTCGGCCAGCGCGACATCAAGGACCTGAAGAGCGCCGAGGGCATCAAGGTCATCTCCGCGCCGAGCAACAGCCAGGTCGCCATCCAGATGTCGGTGACCACCGCCCCGTTCGACGACCCCGCGGTGCGCAAGGCGCTCGCCCACGCCGTGCCGTACGAGCAGATCATCGCCAACGTCTACGGCGGGGACGCCCGGCCGACCAGGAGCGTCGTGCCGCTGGACATGCCGGGGTACGCGGAGACCGGCTACCCCTACACCTACGACCTGGCCAAGGCCAAGGAGGCGCTGGCCGGCGCGGGCAAGACCTCGATCGGCTCCGAGCTGGTCTTCGAGACCGACAACGAGACGCAGCAGCAGATCGCCGTGCTGGTGCAGAGCGAGGCCAGGAAGGCGGGCATCGAGCTGAAGCTCACCCCGCTCGACCCCGCCACGCTCGCCGAGCGCCGCGAGAAGAAGAACATCCCGCTGCAGATCACGGTGGGGCAGCTCTGGGTGAACGACGTGGAGTACATGCTCGGCACCAGCTTCACCGAGGGCGCCAACCTCAACTACGCCAACTACACCAACCCCGAGATCGAGAAGATCTTCGAGGAGTCCCACACCGTGGTGGAGGAGGCCGAGCGGGCCAAGCTGTGGGCGCGCGCGCAGGAGATCCTGGCCGAGGACGTGCCGTGGGTCGTCATCTGCCAGCCCAACTTCAACCTCCCGGTCCGTGAGGAGGTGGCCGGGTGGGTCCAGCCGATGGACGGCCTCGCCCGGCTGCGCTACCTCACCGTCGCCAAGTGACCCATGCGCGTCCTCCGGTTCCTCCTGCGGCGGCTGCTCCAGCTCGTCCCGGTGCTCCTCGGCGTGGTCGTCCTCACCTTCCTGCTCGTCAGGGTCCTGCCGGGTGACCCGATCCGGACGATCCTCGGCCCCAACGCCACCGAGGCCGACGCCGCCGCGGCACGGGCCAGGTTCGGGCTGGACCAGCCGCTGTGGCGGCAGTTCCTCGACTACCTCGGGGGACTGGCCACCGGAGACTTCGGCACCTCGATCCAGAGCGGCACCGCCGTCGGAGCCGAGATGGCCCTGCGCATCGGGCCGACCATGGAGCTGGTCGTCATCGCGCTCGCCGTCGCGCTCGTCCTGGCCACCGTGCTCGGCATCTGGTCGGCGCGGCACGCGGGCCGCTTCGGTGACCACACCGTCCGCGTCGCCGCGCTGGTCGGCAACTCCGTGCCGGAGTTCTGGCTGGGCCTGGTGCTCGTCCTGGTCGGCTACAGCGTCCTCGGCTGGGCCCCGGCCCCCAGCGGCCGGGTCGACCCCGACACCGACCTGACCCTGATCACCGGGGCCGACCTGCTGGACGCGGCGCTGACGGCCAACGGGCCGGCGTTCGTCTCCGCGCTGGAGCACCTGGTGCTGCCGGTCGCCACGCTGGTGATCGTCATCGTCGCGCCGCTGCTGCGCAGCGTCCGGGCCTCCGCGCTGGAGGTGCTCGCCTCGGAGGCGTACACCGCCGCCACCGCGCACGGACTGAAGGGACGGCTGCTGCTCCGCGGCTACCTGGTGCGGGCCGCGCTGGTGCGGCTGCCGGCCCTGGCGGCCCTGGTGTTCGGCTTCTCGATCGGCTCGACCGTGCTCGTGGAGTACGTCTTCTCCTGGCAGGGCTTCGGCCAGTGGGCGCTGCGGGGCCTGCTGTACCGGGACTACCCGGTGGTGCAGGCGTCGGTGCTCGTGATCGCGCTGTTCTACGTGGTGGTGTTCCTCGTCGCCGACGTGGTCCAGGCGATCCTCGACCCGAGAGTGCGGATCTCGTGAGCCTCGACGTGAGAGGGGGGCCTGGTGAACCTCGGCCCGAGAAGCAGGAACCCGGTGCGCCCCGGCCCGAGGCGCGGGGGTCTGACGAGCCCCGGCCCGGAAGGCGCGGATCCGATGATCCCGGGACCGGGAGCGAGGGCCTGATGGCCGGGGCGACGGCACGCGTCCGCGAGACCGGCGGGGATCGCCGTTTCGCGTCGTCCCTGATCGCGGTGGGCTCCGCCATCCTGGCCCTGGTCGCGGTGGCGGTGGTGTTCGCCCCGCTGCTGACCCCCTGGGGTCCCGAGGAGATCGACCCCGCCGCGTCCCTCGCCCCGCCGGGCGGCGCCCACCTGCTCGGCACCGACCTCAACGGCATGGACGTCTGGAGCCGGGTCCTGCACGCCGCCCGGCTCGACGTCGGCATCGCGGTCGCGGCCGTCGCCCTGGCCGTGGTCGCGGGCAGCCTGGTCGGCCTGGTCGCCGGCTACCGCGGCGGCTGGCTCGACGACGTGCTGATGCGGGTGCTGGACGTCTTCCAGGCCTTCCCCACCTTCATCCTGGCCCTGGCGGTGGCCGCGCTCCTCGGCAGCGGGACCGCCAACCTGATCGCGGTCGTCGCCCTGGTGAACGCGCCCGCCTACGCCCGGCTGGTCCGCGCCGAGGTGCGCTCCATCAGGGAACTGCCGTTCGTGGAGGCGTCCCGCACCTCGGGGGCGTCCTCCTGGGGCGTGCTCTGGCGGCATGTGCTGCCCAACAGCCTCACGCCCGTGCGCGTCATCGCGCCGCTGAACTGCGGCTGGGCGATGCTCACCCTGGCCGGGCTCTCCTTCCTGGGGCTCGGGGTGCCGGTGCCCACCGCCGAGTGGGGCGCGATGATCAGCGTCGGCACCGGTGACGTCGTCGCGGGGCGATGGTGGACCTCGGTCCCGCCCGGCCTCTTCCTTCTGATCTGCGTCCTGGGCTTCAGCCTCCTCGGCGAGGGCCTGCAGGAACGCGCCGACTCCACGAGGAGGTGACGGGCGGTGACACTGCTCTCGATCGAGGACCTCTCCGTCGTGATCGACCGGCCGGGGCGCCGGGTGGCCGCGCTCAGCGGGGTGAACCTGCACGTCGACCCCGGTGAGGTGGTCGGCCTGGTCGGCGAGAGCGGCGGCGGCAAGAGCATGGTGGCCCGCTCCGTCATGGGCCTGCTGCCCGGCGGCTCCCGGGTGACGGGACGGGTCCTGTTCGACGGCGCCGACGTACTGGCGATGGGCGCCGCCGAGCTGGAAGCGTTCCGCGGGCGCGGCGCCGCGATCTGCTTCCAGAACCCGCGCGGTGCGCTCAGCCCGACCAGGACCGTCGGGCGTCAGCTCGTCGACCGGCTCGTCACCCACCGGGGGCTGGCCCCGGCACCGGCCAGGACGGTCGCCGCCGAGTTGTTCGAGTCGGTCGGCATCCGCAGCCCGCGGCGGCGCCTGAACGCCTACCCGCACGAGCTCTCCGGCGGCATGGCCCAGCGCGTCATGATCTCGCTCGCCACGGGCTGCGCGCCCGGCCTGCTGATCGCCGACGAGCCCACCACCGGGCTGGACGTCACGCTGACCAGGGAGATCCTCCACCGCTTCCGGCTGGCCGCCGAGACCGAGCGGCGCGCCGTCCTGCTGATCTCCCACGACCTCGCCTCGATCGCCGAGGTCTGCGACCGCGTCGTGGTCCTGTACGCCGGGACGGTCGTGGAGGCCGGACCGGCCGAGCGGGTGCTGCGGGAGCCCGCCCACCCCTACACACGGGCCCTGCTGCGCTCGGTGCCCGACATCGACGGGCGGCCGGTGACCGCCACCCCGGGCTCGATGCCGCTGCTGGCGCGGGCGCCGGCCTCGTGCGCGTTCGCGCCGCGCTGCGCGCACGCCACCGAGGTGTGCACCCGGGACCTGCCCGCCGCCGGGCCCGTGGATGGCGGCTGGAGCGTCGCCTGCTTCCACCCCCGTTCCGGTCCCCTCACCGAGCCGGCCGAGTCCACCGACCCCGCCGGGCCTGCCGAGTCCACCGAGTTCACCGAGTCCACCCGGTCCACCGATCCCGCAGATCCCGCCGACTCCGCCGGGTCTGCCGGGTCTGCCGAGCCCCCGCCCCCCGGCCGCACGACCCCGCCCACCGGATCCGCGGCCCCGCCCGCGCCCGGGGGAGCGGCCGGGGGAGCGGGCCTGCCGTCCCCGGAGAGGCCGGGGGAGACGGGCCCTTCCGGTGCCACCACGGCGGATCCGCCCGCCGCCCACGCCCTCCCGGCGCGACCGGCGCCCGCCGACTCCGGGGAGTCCGCCGAATCCGGGAAGGTCGCCGGTTCCGGGAATGTCGCTGATCTCGGGAAGCCCGGCGGTGCCCGGAAACCCGCCGGTGCAGGGAAGGGGCCAGGTCCCGGGAGGACCCCGGGCTCCGGGAGGCCCGCCGGTGCCGGGGAGATCCCCGGTGGCGGAGAGGTCCTGCGGATCGAGGACGCGCACGTCGTCTACGGGGCCCGTTTCGGCGGCGGCGGTCACCACGCCCTGCGCGGCGTCAGCCTCAGCGTCGCCGCGGGCGAGACACTGGGCGTCGTCGGGGAGAGCGGCTGCGGCAAGAGCACCCTGGCCCGGCTGATGCTCGGCCTGGTACCGCCCTCGCGGGGCCGGGTCGAGGTGGCCGGGCACCCGTTCTCCGAGGTCAGGGGCAGGCGGCTGCGCCGCCTGCGCACCCGTGCCCAGCTGGTCTTCCAGGACCCGGTCGGGTCGCTCAGCCCCCGGCGGACGGTGGCGGACGCGATCGGCGAGCCGTTGCGCGCCGCCGGGGTGCCCGCGGCCGAGCGGGAGGCGCGCGTGGCGCGCGTGCTGGAGCGCATGGAACTCGACCCGTCGATCCTGCGCCGCCGCCCGCACGAGCTGTCCGGCGGGCAGGCGCAGCGCGTCGGCATCGCCCGCGCGCTGGTGGGCGAGCCCGATCTCGTCGTCTTCGACGAGCCGACCTCGGCGCTCGACGTCACCGTGCAGGCACAGATCCTCAAGGTCATCGCCGAGGTGAGCGGCGACCGCTCGCGCGGTTCGGTCTTCATCTCCCACGACCTGGCCACCGTGCGCGGGTTCTGTGACCGCGTCGTGGTCCTCTACCTGGGGCGGATCGTCGAGGAGGGACCGGTCGAGGAGGTCTTCGGCAACCCCCGCCACCCCTACACCCGGGCGCTGCTGTCCAGCGCCCCCAGCCTGGGCGCCGGTTTCACCGGCCCCCGGGTCGAGCTGACCAGAGACCTGGAGGAGGCGGACGCCGCGGTGGGCTGCGCCCTCGCGCCGCGTTGCCCCTTCGCGACCGACGAATGCCGGGAGCGGGAGCAGGAGCTCCGCCCGTACGACGCGAGCCGTGTCGCCTGCCGGCGCGCCGCCGAGATCCCCGCGCTGATCGAAAGGTGACACCAGCAATGCCCGACCCCAAGCACCTCCGGCTGGCCGTCGACATCGGCGGCACCTTCGTCGACGCGATGGAGCTGGACACGCGCACCCACCGGGTGCGCTTCCGGAAGGCCTCGACCACCCCCGCCCGCCCCTGGGAGGGTGTGCTCGACGCGGTCACCGCGCTCGGCACCGACCTGTCGCGGGTGGAGCTGTTCATCCACGGCACCACCCTCGGCCTCAACGCGGTCCTGGAGCGGCGCGGCGAGCCGACGGGGATCATCACCAACGACGGCTTCCGCGACGTCTTCCTCATCGGCCGGGGCAACGTGCCCGCGGACCACATGTACGACTTCCAGTACGAGCGCCCGGAGAGCCTCGTCCGGCGCCGTCACACCGCCGGGGTCCGCGGCCGGCTCGACTACCGGGGCCGCGTCGTCGAGGAGCTCGACGCCGACGGGGTCAGGGAGGCCGCCCGCGTCCTCGTGGAGGAGCAGGGCGTGGTGTCGATCGCCGTCTGCTTCCTGCACTCCTTCCTCGACCCCTCCCACGAGCGCGAGGCCGCCCGGATCATCCGCGAGGCGTACCCGGACGTGACGGTCTCGGTCTCCACCGACATCGTCCGTGAGTACCGCGAGTACGAGCGGACCAGCACGACCGTCCTCGACGCCTACATCCGGCCGATCTTCGAACGGTACGTCGACCGGCTGGAGCGGGGGCTGGCCGAGCGCGGCTTCGACGGCCGGTTCCTGATCATGCGTTCCGGCGGCGGGTCCATGACGTCGGCCGTGGCCAAGACCTCCCCGACGCACACCGTGCTGTCGGGCCCGGCGGGCGGCATCGTCGGCGCGGCGCACATCGCCGCCGCCCTGGGCCGCCGGGACCTGCTCACCTTCGACATCGGCGGCACCTCGCTGGACGCGTGCGTGATCGAGCACGGCTCCCCGGTCGCCGCCTACGAGGCGCAGCTGGAGCACTTCCCGCTGCTGATCCCCACCTACGACATCCGCACGATAGGGGCCGGAGGGGGCTCGATCGCGTGGCTGGAGCGGGGACTGCTCAAGGTGGGCCCGCAGAGCGCGGGCGCCGACCCCGGCCCGGTGTGTTACGGCCGGGGCGGCACCCGCCCCACCGTCACCGACGCGGCCGTCGTCCTCGGCTACATGGACCCCGGCCGGTTCCTGGCCGGGACCATGGACCTGCGGGCCGACGCCGCCCGCGCCGCCCTCGACGAGCAGGTGGCCCGGCCCCTCGGGCTGAGCCCGGAGGCCGCGGCGGCGGGCGTCTTCGACGTGCTGCTCGCCAAGACCGTCGGCGCGGTCCGGCAGATCACGGTCGAGCGGGGGCACGACCCCCGGGGCTTCTCGCTGCTCGCCTTCGGCGGCGCCGGACCGCTGCTCGCCCCGCTGCTCGCGGCGGAGATGGGCATCGGCGAGGTCATCGTGCCGTTCGCGCCGTCCGGCTTCTCCGCGTGGGGCATGCTCAGCGCCGACATCGTCGACGACTTCTCCCGGACGGTGATGGCCACGCTCGACGACGCCGACCTCGACGAGCTGGAGGCGGTGTTCAAGGACGTCGAGGCCGAGGCGGTCGCCTCGCTGGAGGCGCAGCAGGTGCCGGCCGGGCGGATGGTCCTGGAGCGCCAGTTCGAGCTGCGCTACCTGGGCCAGGAGCACTCGCTCACCGTCACCGCCGGACGCGACCTCGACCGGGACGCGATCAGGCGGGCGTTCGAGGAGACCCACGTGGCGCGGTACGGCCACGCCATGGACAACCGGCTGCAGATTCTCAACCTGCGGGTACGCGGCATCGGCCGCACCGACCGGCCCGAGCTGGTGACCCGCCCCCGCGGCGACGGCGACCCGGGCCGGGCGCTGCTCGCCCGCAGGGACGCCTACGACTTCGGCACCCGCGCCACGGCGTCGTTCGCCGTCTACGACCGGGCCCTGCTGGAGCCCGGCGACGTGTTCGACGGGCCCGCCCTGGTGGACGAGGGCACCTCGACCACGGTCATCCCGTCCGGGCAGCGGGCCGAGGTGGACGGGCACGGTTACCTGCTGGTCAAGCTTGTGGAGGCGGCATCGTGAGCGGGCGGTACGACAACGGCGGGCCGGACACCGGGGCGTACGGCGACGGCGGGCCGGACACCGGGGCGTACGGCGACGGCCGATCGGACGCCGGGGCGCGCGACGGCGGGCGGACGCGCGGCGCGACGCGCGACGGCGGGCGGCTGGACGGCGCCACCGCCGAGGTGGTGCGCAGCTACCTGCTCGCGGCGGCCGAGGAGATGCGGGCCACCCTGATCCGCACCTCCTTCAACCCGGTGATCTACGAGGTCCACGACTTCGGCATGTCCATGTACGACGCGGACCTGCGGCTCGTCGCCGAGGCCACCGGCCTCACCTTCTTCCTGGGCGCGAACGACTTCTCTCTGCGCAAGGGCGTGGAGTACGTGGGCCGGGAGAACCTGCACCCGGGGGATGTGGTGCTGCTGAACTACCCGTACTGGAACGCGGCCCACGCCTACGACGCGACCTTGTTCTCCCCGGTCTTCCACGGAGGGGACCTCGTGGGGTTCCTGTGTGTGCGGGCGCACTGGATGGATCTGGGGGCCAAGGATCCGGGGTATGTGCTGGACTCCACGGACATGCACCAGGAGGGGATCATCTTCCCGGGGACGAAGGTGTTCTCGCGGGGGGAGCCCAACCGGGAGATCATCGAGCTGATCCGGTTCAACTCGCGGATGCCGGATCTGGTGATCGGTGATCTGAACGCCCAGGTCGCCGCGTTGCGCACCGGCGAGCGGCGGCTCCTGGAGATCCTCGCCAAGTTCGGCCGCCCGACCGTGGAGGCCGCCGTCCAGCGGATGATCGAGGACGGCGAGGCCCGTACCCGGGCCGCCCTCGCCGAACTGCCGCAGGGGTCGTGGACGGCCGTCGACTGGCTCGACGACGACGGCATCACCGACGACCCGGTCCGCATGCAGGTCACGGTCACCATCACGGACGGCACGTTCACCGTCGACTTCGCCGGATCGTCGCCCGCCACGCCCGGTCCGATCAACATGCCCTTCGGCGCCACCGAGGCGATCTGCAAGGTCATTCTCAAGTCCCTCACCTCGCCCGACGAGCCGTCCAACTTCGGCACGACCGTTCCGCTGGAGGTGCGGGCCGAGCCCGGCACGCTCTTCCACGCGGTCTACCCGCAGCCCACGTTCACCCTCTGGACCGGCATCGTCGCCGTCGAACTCATCCTGAAGGCGCTGGCGCAGGGCATGCCGGACCGGCTGCCCGCCTCCTCCGGGGGGGACGTGCCGGGCTTCATGATGGTCGGCGTCCACCCCGACACCGGGCAGATGTTCGCGGTCAGCAACAACGACCCGGTCGGCTGGGGCGCCACACCGTCCCACGACGGCATGAACGCCGCCACCCATGTCTCGGGCAGCACCGGGCGGATCACCCCGATCGAGGTGCTGGAGGCCAGGACCGGGATGTTCTTCGAGCGGATGGAGATGCGCGAGGACTCCGGCGGGGCCGGGCGGCACCGGGGCGGGGTCGGGCTCCGGCGCGACATCCGCTTCGTCACCCCGGGAGAGTTCCTTTCAGTGATCAAGAAGACTCGTTCGCGCCCGTGGGCGCTGCAGGGCGGGCTGGAGCCGGAGCCGAACCAGGTGGTCGTCTTCCCGGGCACCGAGCGCGAGCAGCGTGTCAGTACGAAACGGACAAAGGTGGAGATCGGCGACCGGATCACGCTGCTGACCGCCGGGGGAGGCGGGCACGGGGACCCGCGCGAGCGCGATCCCGAGCTGGTCCGCCGCGACGTCGCCGAGGGGTACGTCTCCCGCGCCGCCGCCCGCGACGTCTACGGGCTCGACGATGTCTGAGCCCTTCCCCGGGCCGGCTCCCGGCTCCCCGCCGCCCGGACGTCCCGCCGCCGGCGACGTCCGGACCGGCGGGGGCGTCCCGGCCGGCAACGGTGTCCCGGCCCGCGGTCGCGTCCCGGCCGGCGGCGTCCCGATCGACGGTGCCACGGTCGAGGTGGTGCGCAGCCACCTCACCTCCGCCGCGGAGGAGATGCGGGCCACGCTCGTCCGCACCGCGTTCAACCCGGTGATCTACGAGGTTCGCGACTTCGGCATCTCCGTGTACGACGCGGACCTGCGGCTGGTCGCCGAGTCGACCGGGCTGAGCCGGTTCCTCGGCGCCAACGACTACTCCATCCGCAAGGGCGTGGAGTACGTGGGCCGGGAGAACCTGCACCCGGGGGATGTGGTGCTGCTGAACTACCCGTACTGGAACGCGGCCCACGCCTACGACGCGACCTTGTTCTCCCCGGTCTTCCACGGAGGGGACCTCGTGGGGTTCCTGTGTGTGCGGGCGCACTGGATGGATCTGGGGGCCAAGGATCCGGGGTATGTGCTGGACTCCACGGACATGCACCAGGAGGGGATCATCTTCCCGGGGACGAAGGTGTTCTCGCGGGGGGAGCCCAACCGGGAGATCATCGAGCTGATCCGGTTCAACTCGCGGATGCCGGATCTGGTGATCGGTGATCTGAACGCCCAGGTCGCCGCGTTGCGCACCGGCGAGCGGCGCGTCGGCGAGCTGTACGCCCGCTACGGCGGGGCCGTCGTCGGGGCCGTCGTCGACACCGTGATCGGCGCCGCAGCCCGGTCGGCCGCGGAGGCCGTCGCCCGGCTGCCGCAGGGGTCGTGGACGGCCGTCGACTGGCTCGACGACGACGGCGTCACCGGCGACCCGATCCGCATGCAGGTCACCGTGACCGTCGGGGACGGGAGGTTCGTCGTGGACTTCGCCGGTTCGGCCGGTGCGGTCGCCGGACCGGTCAACCTCCCGCTGGGCGCGACCATCGCCACCTGCCGGGTCGCGTTCAAGGCGGTCACCACGCCGGGGGAGCAGACGAACGCCGGCCACTTCGTCCCGCTGGAGGTGCGGGCCGAGCCCGGCACGCTCTTCCACGCGGTCTACCCGGCGGCGACCTTCACCCAGTGGACCGGGACGGTCGCCCTGGAACTGATCTACAAGGCGCTGGCGCAGGGCATGCCGGATCGGCTGCCCGCCTCCTCCGGGGGGGACGTGCCGGGCTTCATGATGGTCGGCGTCCACCCCGACACCGGGCAGATGTTCGCGGTCAGCAACAACGACCCGGTCGGCTGGGGCGCCACACCATCCCACGACGGCATGAACGCCGCCAACCATCTCTGCCAGACCCAGGCGCGCACCACCCCCGTGGAGGTGCTGGAGGCCAGGACCGGGATGTTCTTCGAACGCGTCGAGATGCGCGAGGACTCCGGCGGGGCCGGCAGGTTCCGCGGCGGCGTGGGCCTGCGCAGGGACATCCGCTTCGTCACCTCGGGAGAGTTCCTTTCAGTGATCAAGAAGACTCGTTCGCGCCCGTGGGCGCTGCAGGGCGGGCTGGAGCCGGAGCCGAACCAGGTGGTCGTCTTCCCGGGCACCGAGCGCGAGCAGCGTGTCAGTACGAAACGGACGAAGGTGGAGATCGGCGACCGGATCACGCTGCTGACCGCCGGGGGAGGCGGGCACGGGGACCCGCGTGAGCGCGATCCCGAGCTGGTCCGCCGCGACGTCGCCGAGGGGTACGTCTCCCGCGCCGCCGCCCGCGAGATCTACGGGCTCGACGACCTCGACGACCTCCCGGCGGCCGGTGACGCCCGGGACCTCCCGGTGACCGGCGACGCCGGCCGCGTCCGGGGAACCGGGAGCGTCCGATGAGCGAGGTCGTCATCGTCAACTGCACCGTGACCGACGCCCGCCCGGGAGGCGGCGGCCGGATCGCCGACGCGGCGGTGTGGGTCCGGGGTGACCGGATCGCGGCCGCCGGCCCCCGCCCGGAGGTCCTGGGCCAGGCCGGCGGTGCGCGGGTGGTCGACCTCGGCGGGGCGTACGTCACCCCCGGCCTGGTCAACATGCACACCCACCTGTCCCTGTCACTTCCCGGGCGGGGAGGCGACGACGTCAAGAACATGACGCCGCACGAGCTCGCGCTCTACATGGCCGACGGCGCCCGCCGTACCCTGCACTGCGGCGTCACCACGGTGCGGTGCGTGGCCGAGAAGGACCACGCCGACTTCGCGCTGCGCCGCGCCATCGAGGCGGGCCGGGCGAGCGGGCCGCGCATCTTCACCGCGGGCCGCGCCCTCGTCTGCACCGGTGGCCACGGGCACGAGGGCACCGACACCCTGGAGTGCGACGGCCCCGACGGGTTCCGGCGCGGGGTGCGCAGCCAGGTCAAGGCGGGCGCCGACCTCGTCAAGGTCATGATCTCCGGCGGGATCGCGGGGGAGCACGAGCGGATCGACACCCCGCAGCTGTTCGCCGACGAGATGGCGGCGGTGCTGGCCACCGCGCACGCGTGGGGCCGCAAGGTGACCGCGCACGCGGGGCCCGCCGCGGTGATCGCCGAGGCCGTCGAGCTCGGTCTCGACTGCGTCGAGCACGGCTACCAGCTGACCCCCGAGGTCGTCCGGAGGATGGCCGAGCGCGGTACGGCCCTGGTGCCGACGCTGCTCGTCACCCGGTGCAAGGAGTTCTTCGACGAACTCGGCGTGCCCGAGTGGATGCAGTGCCGCTCCCTCGGCGCCGGGCCCCGGCACCTGGAGAGTTACGCCCTGGCCGTCGAGGCCGGGGTCGAGGTCCTGCTGGGCAGCGACATGCCGCCGTTCTGGGCCTTCGAGGGCACCAGCGCCTCGGTGCGCGAGCTGGAGTACATGTCGGAGGGTGGCCTGGGTCCCGAACGGGCCCTGTACGCGGGCACCCTCGGCCCGATCCGCTGGCTCGGCGCCGAAGCCGACCTCGGCACCGTCGAGGCCGGCAAGTACGCCGACCTCGTCGCGATGGACGCCGACCCGCTCGCCGCCACCTCGGCCTTCCGGGGGATCCGCTGGGTGATGAAGGGAGGCCGGGTCGTCCGCGACGACCGGGCCGGATGGGAGGGGCAGTGACCGACCAGGCCGGTGGCGTCGCGATCGATCCCGCGGCGTCCGGGGCGGACGCCGCGGCGATCGCGGCCGGGATCGACGACATGTACGACGCCTTCCTCGCGGCCGACCGTGCCCGGTTCGACCGGCACCTGCACGCCGAGGTGACCACGTGGGAGACGCATCTGCCGGGGCCCCTGCGGACCCGGTCGGAGCTCGACGCCTACCGCGACGCCCGGGACGGCTCGGGCGCCCGTCCCGTCCTCGCCCGGCTGGCGGCCGAGGACAAGCGGATCGACGTGTGGGACGACGTCGGGGTCGCCCGCTACGTGCTCGTCGCCGAACCGCCCGGCGGGCCCGCCCAGCACAGCCGGGTCACCGACGTGCTGCGCCGGGTCGGCGGCGACTGGCTCATCGTCCACCACCACTCCGAACTGCTCGCCCAGTGACCGGCGGGACGTCCGGCCGGGCCGGGAAAGGAGACCCCGTGGAAGACAGCGCCGTGGAAGACAGCGCCGTGGAAGACGCAGCCGGCGGCGACATGGAGCTCTACGACCTGCGGGTCGTGGTCGACCGCATCGAGGGCAGGTCCGTCTGCGGGATGGAGGTGGGCGACTGCTTCGAGCTGGAGCGGAGCGCGCACCTGCGGCTCCCCGACGGCAAGCACTTCTGCGTCTACGCGCTCGCCTCCGTCCTGCCGTTCCTCGCGGCCAAGCAGCGCGACCTCACCGCGGGCGACTGGTTGGCCCAGGACTCCCTGTTCGCCTGCCCCGACCCGGAGGAACGGCTGGTGATGCGGGTCGAGCGGACCCGCCGCCGCCGGATGAACTCCGCCGACCTGACCTGAGGGGATCCGCCATGACCGTTGCCGAGATCGGGCTCGGCCTGCAGAGCGACAAGCGGGCCGGTGACTACGCGCGGCTCGCCCGCCGCGCCGAGGAGCACGGCTTCGACGTGCTGAGCGTCTTCGGCGACCTGATGTACCAGCCGCCGATCTTCCCGCTGCTGGAGATGGCCGCCGCGACCGAGCAGGTGCGGCTCGGCGCGGCCTGCCTCAACCCCTACTCGCTGGCGCCGTACGAGATCGCCGGGCAGCTCGCCTCCCTCGACCTGGCCTCGCGCGGCCGCGCCTACCTGGGCCTGGCGCGCGGCACGTGGCTCGGGGCCGTGGGCATCGCCCAGCCCCGGCCGCTGACCGCGCTGGAGGAGACCGTCGAGGTGGTCTACCGCCTGCTCGCCGGCGACACCGAGGGCTTCCAGGGGAAGATGTTCCGCCTCGCGCGGGGCGCCCGGTTGCGCTATCCGGTGCACCGGCCGCGCCCGCCGCTGCTGCTCGGGGCGTGGGGTCCGCGGGGGGCCGCGCTGGCCGGGCGGATCGCCGACGAGATCAAGGTGGGTGGCAGCGCGAACCCCGCGATGGTCGGGGTGATCCGCGAGCGGGTCGCGGCCGGGGCGGCCCAGGCCGGGCGTGAACCCGGTGAGATCGGCATCGTCCTCGGCGCCGTGACCGTCGTGGACACCGACGGGGCCGCGGCCCGTGCCAGGGCGCGCAGCGAGGTCGCCATGTACCTCGCGGTGGTCGCCGACCTCGACCCGACCGCGGAGGTTCCCGGCGATCTGCTGGACCGGGTCAAGGTGCTGGTCGACGCCGGGCAGGACGTGGCCGCCGGGCGGCTGATCCCCGACGACCTGCTCGACCTGTTCGCCTTCTCCGGCACCCCCGAGCAGGTCGCCGCCCAGGCGCAGGCTCTCATCGACGCGGGCGCGCACCGGGTGGAGTTCGGCACGCCGCACGGCCTCACCGACGACCGGGGCGTGGACCTGCTGGGCACCGCGGTGCTGCCGCTGCTGGACCGCTCGCCGCGCGGGAGGCCGGCCGGGTGACGGACCGGGCCTCCGTGGTCACGTTCCGTCATCCTGAAACCGGACCGGCCGAGAACCTTCCGTCCGGAAAGTTCATCGGCTGAATCGTCTCACGCTCCTGATTTCACCTCAGTTCAGTATGAGTGAACATATGGGTGGACGAAGGAGATGACGTGACGAGCACACGTGCCGGGGACCCGGCGATGTCCCACGCGCCCGGCGGGTTTCCCGGGCTCCCCGGACTTCCCGGGCTCGCCGGGCTTCCTGGAATTCCCGAGCTTTCCGGGCTCGCCGGGCTCGGGGCGGACGGCGAGCGGGCCGCGCTGGCCGCCGACGCCGGGGACCGGACCTGCCGCCGTGCGGAGTTCCTCGTGCCGCCCGCCCCCGCCGGCGCGCGCCACCCCGAGACCGCCTACTTCGCGGGCAACTCGCTCGGCCTCCAGCCCCGCGCCACCCGCGACGCGATCTCCGCCGTGCTGGACGACTGGGCCGTACACGCCGTCGAGGGGCACCACCGGGCCGCCCACCCCTGGCTGCCCTACCACGCCGAGCTGCGCGAGGACGCCGCCGCCCTCGTCGGCGCGCTCCCCGAGGAGACCGTGGTGATGAACTCCCTCACGGTCAACCTGCACCTGATGATGGCGAGCTTCTACCGCCCGGCGGGCGAGCGCACCCGCATCGTCATCGAGGACCACGCCTTCTCCTCCGACAGCTACGCGGTGCGCAGCCAGGCCGTCCACCACGGACTCGACCCGGACGAGACGGTGGTGCGTCTGCGCCCCCGTCCCGGCGAGGACTGCCTGCGCACCGAGGACGTCGTCGACCACCTGGCCCGCGAGGGGCACCGGACGGCACTCGTGCTCCTCGGCGGGGTCAACTACCTGACCGGTGAGTTCCTCGACATCCCGGCCATCACCGCCGCGGGCCGCGCGGCCGGGTGCGTCGTCGGCTGGGACCTCGCGCACGCCGCGGGGAACGTGCCGCTCGCGCTGCACGACTGGGACGTCGACTTCGCGGCCTGGTGCTCGTACAAGTACCTCAACGGCGGTCCCGGAGCCGTCGCCGGCTGCTTCGTCCACCGGCGCCACGTGACCGACCCCGCGCTGCCCCGTCTGGCCGGCTGGTGGAGCACCGAGCAGGCCACCCGCTTCGAGATGCGGCCCGAGCTCGTCCCCGTCCCCACGGCCGACGCCTGGCAGATCTCCAACCCGCCGATCCTCGCCATGGCCCCGGTCCGGATCTCGCTGCGGATGTTCGCCGAGACCGGGATGGCGGCCCTGCGGGAGCGGAGCATGGCGCTCACCGGCTACCTGGAGCGGCTGCTCGGCGAGGTCGTCCGCGACCGCCCGCTGGAGATCGTCACCCCCGCCGACCCCGCCCGGCGCGGGGCCCAGCTCTCCCTCCGGGTGACCCGCGGAACCGCCGCGGACCTCGCCACCCGGCTGCACGAGGCGCACGGCGTCCTCGCCGACGTGCGGCGGCCCGACGTCATCCGCCTGGCCCCGGTCCCCATGTACTCCACGTTCCACGACTGCTGGCGGGCGGCCGACGCCCTCGCCAGGGAGGTGAGCCCGGCATGAGATCCCCCCGTGAGGTCGCGGTGGTCGGCGCCGGCCTGGTCGGCTGCCTGGCGGCCTGCTACCTGGCCCGCCGCGGGTACGAGGTCACCCTGTACGAGCGCAGGCCCGACCCCCGGCACGCCGCGGCGGAGCGGGGGCGTTCGATCAACCTGGCGATCTCCGAACGGGGCATCGACGCGCTGCGCCGGGTGGGGCTGGACGAGGCCGTCCTGAAGGCCGCGCTGCCGATGCCCGGCCGGATGATGCACGCCCCCGACGGCACGCTCAGCTTCCAGCCGTACAGCGCCGACGGGCGGCGGGCGATCAACTCCATCAGCCGCGCCGAGCTCAACCGCACCCTGCTGGAGGCGGCCCTCGGCATGCCCGGCGTCCGGGCGTTCTTCGAGCACCGGCTGACGGGGCTCGACGTCGACTCCGGCCGGATGGACTTCGCCACCCCGGGCGGGGCCGTCAGCCGGACCGCCCCGGTGGTGCTCGGCGCCGACGGCGCCTACAGCGCGGTCCGCGCCCGGCTGCAGTCCCTCCCCGGATTCGACTTCAGCCAGGACTACCTCGACTACGGCTACAAGGAGCTGACGATCCCGGCGCGCGACGGCGAGTTCGCCCTCGACCCGGGCGCGCTGCACATCTGGCCGCGCGGTCAGGCCATGATGATCGCCCTGCCGAACCCGGACCGGTCCTTCACCTGCACGCTGTTCTGGCCCAAGTCGGGGCCGGGCAGTTTCGCGGAGCTGGACACCGCGGAGCGGTTCGCGGAGTTCTTCGCCGCCCACTACGCCGACGCCCACGCGCTCATGCCGGACCTGGCCGACGACTACGCCCACAACCCGATCGGGCACCTGGTCACCATGCGGACCGACCCGTGGCAGGTGCGCGGGGCCCGCGCGGCGGTCGGCCTGCTCGGCGACGCGGCCCACGCCATCGTGCCCTTCTACGGTCAGGGCGCCAACTGCGGGTTCGAGGACTGCGTGGAGCTCGACCGCTGCCTGGCGGAGACCGGAGACGACTTCCCCGAGGCGCTGGCCCGCTACGGCGCCCGCCGCAAGGAGCACGCCGACACCATCGCCGAGCTGGCGCTGGCGAACTTCGTCGAGATGCGCGACAAGGTCGCCTCCCGGTCGTTCCTGCTGCAGAAGCGCGTCGAGCACGGGCTGGAGCGGCTGCTGCCGGGCCGTTACGTCTCCCGCTACGAGCTGGTGTCGTTCAGCACCGTGCCGTACGCCGACGTGCAGCGGCGCATCGCCCGCTAGCGCTGGGCGGCGGTCGCCGGGGCGCTCGGCGCGGTGGCCGCGGCGGCCGTGACCGCCCGCGCCCTGCGCCGCCGCTGACCCGGGAGCGGCCGGGCGGGACGTCAGAACAGCCGGGGGGTCACCACCGACACGACCGTGGTGACCCGGTCGGTGTCGTTGAACATGCGGTGCGGGGCGGTGGATCGCAGGTGCACGCTGTCGCCCGGATACAGCCGGTGCTCGACGCCGTCGACCTCGTAGAGGAGTTCCCCTTCCAGCACGAAGGCGAACTCCTCCCCGGCGTGGCCGTAGGAGTTCTCCCGTCTGCCGCCCGGCGCGATGTGCACCAGCATCGGTTCGAGCACCAGGTTCGGGCCCCGGTCCGAGAGCATGCGGTAGGTCTGCCGGCCCGAGATGTACTCGGTGGTGGCCGTCGCGGAGCGGGTGAGCGTGAAGTGACCCGGTACGGGGGAGGCCGGCGACTGCCGCTCGTGGTGCTCCTCCGCCTCGGGCTCGTCGCTGAAGAAGTCGGCGACGCTCCGGTCGAGCGCCGCGGCCACGCTGTTGAGCGCGGTCAGGCCGATGGAGGAGATGCCGCGCTCCACCTGGGACAGGAACCCGATCGACAGCCCGGAGTGGGTGGCGAGGCCGCGCAGTGTCAGGCCGCGCTCCTTGCGGAACTGCCGCATCCGGGCTCCGACGGCGTCGCGGCGGTCCGGCTCCTCGCCGCCGTGACGCTCCGATGTGCCCACCCGTACCCCTCCTCCGCCGAGCGGCGTGGCCGCATGTTCGCTCTCGCTAAACATATTTCACAGCAAGAGCCGTCGCGCGTCAAAAGCGGGAACCGAGGCGGTGAGGTGCGCGGCGCCCCGGACGGCCCGTGGGCGCCCGGCCGGAGAGCCGGCCGGGCGCCCACGGGTGGCAGTCGGGGCTGGGGAGAAGGTCAGCCGGACGACGGGGGGAGGACCGGGCCCTCGCTCGCCTGGACCAGGACGAACCCCTGCCCCTGGAAGGCCAGCTGGGCGGCCTCCCCGCTGCCGCGCCCGATGAGCGCCCCGACCTTCATGGTCCGGTTGACGCCCACGTGGAGGTTCGCGCTCCAGCACACCGCGGACTGGCCGTCGACGTAGGTCGGCATGCGGGAGGTGTCGAGCAACACCGGCGAGCCGTGCGCGGTGACCGCGACCCAGCCGGTCCCGCGGATCGTGGTGTTGAACAGGCCGCCGGCGGCGACGCCGGCGCCCTGAACCCGCTGGATGTCCCAGGTCAGCTGGGGGTCGAAGGCCAGCAGGTTCGCGCCGTTGACGGTGAGCGCCTCGTTCTCCAGGTAGAACAGGTGGACGTCCTGGGCCTTGTCGGCCAGGAACAGCAGGCCCTGCCCGCGAACCCGCATCAGCGGCGCGCCCTCGCCGGTGACCATCTTCTTCAGGAGCCGCCCGACCCCGCCCGCGCCCTCGTAGTCGAAGTCCATCTGGCCCTGGAAGGCGACCATCGAGCCCTGCCGCGCGAGCACCTCCCCGTTCAGCTGCACCCGCAGCATCTTGGAGTTCTGCAGGGCGAAGTGACCGGGGGTCGCGCCCTGGTCGAGGTTGCCGAAGAAGGAACTGCGCACGCTGGTGTGCCTCCCGGTGTCGAGGTGGTCGTACGGTTCACGACGAACCACATGGCAGGGTAGTTCCCGCCGCACCGCCTCCCCGGTCCGGGGAGGCGGGGTCCGTCCGTCGGCGGCGATGACTCGTCCGTCAGCGGCGGTAGAGGCGGAAGTAGTCGAAATCGGCCGTGGCCCCGGCGCCGCCCAGGGAGATGAGGCCCACACGCAGATCGGTCTCCGCGGGCAGCGTCCACACGCCGCCGAAGACCCATGATTTTCCGTCCCGGCTGGTGGCCGCGCGCAGTTCGTGCTCCCCGTTGTCCGGGTCGACGCGGTGGACGAGGCGCAGCCACGTCGTGTCGGCGGGTGGCCCGACGATCGTGCCGCCGTAGGCGATCCGGCCCGCGTAGGGCATTTCCTTGCCGAACTCGGTCTGACGGGTGTTCCAGATGGCGACGTGTACGAGCTTGGTGTAGAGGTCGTCCCCGCCGTACGCGATCAGGCCGGCCTGCTGGTAGTTGCGGACGGTGTCGGTGCCCAGGTCGATGCGGAGCTTCGTCTCGGCGGTCCAGTCGCCCTCGGGCGCCTCACGCAGGAGCACCGAGGCGGTGTTGTCCGCCCGGTTCAGCTCGGCCGCCTGCGTCGGCCAGCGGAGCGTCCCGCCGGCGAGCCATCCCTGCGGCGTCCGGACCCAGCTCCACCCGGATCGCAGGGCGTCACCGTCGAACTCGTCGCTGCGGGCCCGGTCCAGCGGCCCCGGGCGCGGGTGGGGCACGGGCCGGGACCGCGCGTTCCCGCCGGGTGCCCGCCGGGGGCCGTCCGACGCCCACGCCCCGCCCCGGACGGTCGGCCACCCGCCGATCCAGTCGAGCCGGTCGATGAGCATG
This sequence comes from Streptosporangium fragile, assembly GCF_039534445.1. Classification (NCBI taxonomy): domain Bacteria; kingdom Bacillati; phylum Actinomycetota; class Actinomycetes; order Streptosporangiales; family Streptosporangiaceae; genus Streptosporangium; species Streptosporangium fragile. The sequence continues at coordinate 30,477 of NZ_BAAAVI010000068.1, forward strand.
GGCCGCTCGTTGACGCCGAACGGCTCGTCGAGGTACGGATCGTCGCGGTCGATGGCGTGGTAGACCAGCCAGTCCCGCCCCGCCCCGTCGGTCACCACGGCGTTGTGCCCGGTCCCCACCCAGCGGTTGCCGTTGGGCGCGATGACGATCGTGCCGCCGGCCCGGGAGGTGTTGAGCGGCACGCCCTCGCGGTCGAGGTAGGGGCCGGTGATGGCGCGGGAGCGGCCGACGTAGACGCTGTAACCGGTGGTCGGGCCCGCGCAGCAGTCGGCGGAGGAGGCGAACAGGTACCAGTGGCCGTTCCGGCGCAGGAGGTACCCGCCCTCGAAGCGGTTGTCGATGGCGATCATGGTGGGCTCGCCCACCGCCCGTCCGCCCGTGGCGTCGAGCCGGGTGATGTGGATCCCCCCGTAGTAGGACCCGTAGACGAGATACTCGGTCCCGTCGGTGTCGACGGCGTGGGCCGGGTCGTACGTCCACTGGAAGTCGTCCGGGTTGCCGCTGCCGCCCCGGCGCGGGCCGACGACCGGAGCGCCCGAGTCGGTCCAGGGACCGGCGGGAGTGGGGGCGGTGGCCATCCCGATCGCGTTGTCGTTGCGCTCCGGGGTGACGGTGGTCTGGGTGACGACGTAGTACAGCCGGTAGCGGCCGTCCACGTAGCGGATGTCGGGTGCCCACAGGCTCGCGCCCGCCGCCGTGTCGGCCCAGCCGGGCAGCGTCGCGGGGGTGAAGGCGTCCCCGACGTGGCTCCACGTGACCAGGTCGCGTGAGCGGGAGATGGGCAGGTAGTGGGGGGTCCTCTCGCCCTCGCGCAGCGGGTCGGTGGTGCCGAAGGCGTACCACCAGCCGTCCTCACCCCGGATGACCGCCGGGTCGGCGAAGGTGTCGGCGAAGCCGCGGCTGACCGGGTTGGTGTAGGTGCCCGGGCCGCCTCCGCTCCCGAGCGCCGCCGCGGTGACGTCCGTGACGGGCCCTCGTGGTACGGCCGGGCCGGCGTCCGCGACGGGCCCTCGTGGTGCGGCCGGGCCGGCGTCCGCGACGGGTTCCCGCGGCGCGGCCGCGGCCGGGACGGCCGTGAGAAGGCAGGTCAACCCCGCGCACAGCGCGATCAGGCGCTGGACGATTCTGTCGCGCATTCGGATCCCTCTCGCTGGGGGCTCGCGTCTCGCCGGGGCTCACATCGGGAGCGCCACCCCGGTGATCTCGTTACCCGCCGTTTGTACAACGTTGAATTCAACGTTGTAAATAGCCGCCGCCGCGCTCCGCGGGTGGCCGGGGACGGCCGTTCCCGGCCGGTTGTTACGATCGGCCGGTGCCCCAACCGGGAGGCGGAGCGTGAGCGGACGCCCTTACGTGCTGCTGAGTTGCGCGATGTCCGTCGACGGATACATCGACGACGACACGCCTGAGCGGCTGCTGCTCTCCAACGACGAGGACTTCGACCGGGTCGACGAGGTCCGCGCGAGCTGCGACGCGATCCTGGTCGGGGCGGGCACGATCCGCCGTGACGACCCCCGGCTGCTGGTCCGGTCGCCCGAGCGCAGCCGGGAGCGGGTGGCGCGGGGCCTGCCGCCGTCCCCGGCGAAGGCGACCCTGACCGCGTCCGGTGACCTCGACCCGGCCGCCGCCTTCTTCGCCGCCGGAGACGCGGACAGGATCGTCTACGCGGCCTCGGGGGTCGCCGCCGCGCTCCGCGCCCGGCTCGGCAGGACCGCCGCGGTGGTCGACGCGGGTGACCCGGTCGACCTCGGCCGTGTCCTGGACGACCTGTCCGGGCGCGGGGTGCGCCGCCTCATGGTCGAGGGCGGCACCTCGGTGCACACCCGCTTCCTCCGGGAGGACCTGGTGGACGAACTCCACCTGGTCGTCGCCCCGTTCTTCGTGGGCGACCCCGCCGCCCCCCGCTTCGTCGCCGGCGGCGGCTTCCCCCGTGACCGGCGGCGACCCATGCGCCTGGCGGAGGTCCGTCCGATGGGCGGCGTCGTCCTGCTGCGCTACCTGCTCACCTGAGAGGCCCGTATGAACGACCACGACTGGCTCCGCCTGGCATGCGACCTGGCACGGTGCTGCCCGCCCTCGGAGACCGCCTTCTCCGTGGGGGCCGTGGTGGTCGACGCCGACGGGCGGGAGATCTCCCGCGGACACTCACGCGAGGGCGACCCGCACGTCCACGCCGAGGAGTCGGCGCTCGGCAAGATCTCTCCGGGAGACCCCCGGCTGCCCGGCGCCACCGTCTACAGCAGCCTCGAACCGTGCAGCAGGCGCAGTTCCCGCCCGCGCACCTGCACCCGGCTGATCATCGACAGCGGCGTCCGCCGTGTGGTCCTGGCCTGGCGCGAGCCCCCGGTCTTCGTCGACTGCCACGGGGCCGAGGAACTCGCGGCGGCCGGGGTGACCGTGGTGGAGCTCCCCGAACTGGCCGGCCTGGCCCGCGAGCCCAACGCCCACCTCCTCGCCCGCTGAGCCTTCCTCCGCCGGACGCGAACCATCGGGTCCCCGCCGCCATCTGACAGGATGCGCCCCCCGGCGCCGACGAGGCAGGACGACCACGTAGAAGGACAGGACGACACCCCCGATGAGCGACCTCCCCCACGTCACCGACCTGTTCGACCCGCGGGACCTGGACGCCGCGATCGCCTCCGGGCACGTTCGCAGGCAGCTCCATCCGTCCGAGCCGCTGCAGATCCTCAACTACACCGAGAAGGCCCAGGTCGACCGGGCCTGGCACGCGGTCACGCTGGCCTGCCGGGGGCTGATCCTCGACGACCGCGGCCGGGTGGTGGCGCGGCCGTTCCGCAAGTTCTTCAACCACGGCGACCCGCTGGCGGGAGAGCTGGACCTGTCCGCCGAGGTCGTGGTGGTCGACAAACTCGACGGCTCGCTCGGCATCCTCCATCCGACCTCGGCGGGGCCGGCCGTCGCGACCAGGGGGTCCTTCACCAGCGACCAGGCGGTCCACGCCACGGACGTGCTCCGCGCCCGCTACGGCGGTTTCCTCCCGCCGGAGGGCCTGACGGTCCTGTTCGAGATCGTCTACCCGGGCAACCGGCTCGTCTGCGACTACGGCGACGTCGACGACCTGTTCCTCATCGGCGCGGTCGAGACGGCCACCGGCAAGGTGCTGGCGCCTTTCGAGGTCCCCGGCTGGCCCGGCCCGTCGGCGCGGGTCTTCGCCGTCCCGTCGCTGGCGGAGGCGCTCGCCATGCCGCCCCGGCCGGGCGCGGAGGGAGTGGTCGTGCGGCTGGTCGGGACCGGCCGGATGGTCAAGATCAAGCAGGCCGACTACCTGGCCCTGCACCGGGTCCTCGCCGGTCTCAACGCCCGCGTGGTCTGGGAGGCGCTCGACGCGGGCCGGACCGCGGCGGACGTCTGCGAGGACCTGCCGGACGAGTTCCACGGGTGGGTCGCCGATCTCGCCGAGCGGCTCGTCCGCGAGACCGACGAGATCGTCAGGGGGGCGGAGGAGGCACACCGGCGGATCCTGGCCGGACTGCCGGGCGGCTGGGGCCGCGGCGACTACGCCGCCCTGGCGGCCCGCTCCGAGTTCCGGCCGTGGCTGTTCATGCTCCTGGACGGCAAGGACCCGCGCCCGGCCGTCTGGCGCTCCCTGCGCCCTTCGGGTGACGACCGTCCCGTCCACCTCGGCGGGGACGCCGGGTAGATCCGCGCGGTCCCCGGCCGGGCGTCCGCCCGGCCTGGCGGGGCCGGGCGGACGCCCGCGACCCCCGGTACCGGTCCCGGGGTTCCGGCTCCGGTACCGGACCGGCGGAGAGTTTTTACGTCCGGGCCCGATAAGAGGGCGCTCACCGGATAGACGGACCCCTGTCCGCTTTCCGGAGGCTCCGGCCGGGAGGCCCGGGAAGCGCGACGGTCCGGGACGAGAAGATCCGCCGAGGGATGGGAGAGCATGATGACCGAGACCAATCCGGAGATGGACAACCCGCCGGCCCAGGTGCCGGACGACAGGGAGAACGCCGGGGGCGACACCACACCGAGCGGGACGGACCTCGAGGGCCCTCCGGCGCAGGTTCCCGACGACCGCAAGAGCGCTCCCGGCTCCGGGAACCAGTGATCCGCCGGATTCCGGTCCGGGCGCGCGGGAAACGTGAGGGCCGGGGCCGCCGTGCGGCGGCCCCGGCCCTCCGGTGTGGTGGGTCAGTCGGAGGTCACGGCCTCCAGCAGGTCACCGACCGGGGCGTCCGGAAGGGCCTTGGCCACGTCGGCCAGGGCCACCATCCCGACCAGGCGGTGGCCGTCGATCACCGGGAGGCGGCGTACCTTGTGCGAGGACATCGTCCGCAGGATCTCCCTGGCGTCGTCGTCGGCGCCGATGGTGACGGCCTCACCCTGGGCGAGGTCCCCGGCGTGGGCCGCCTTGGGGTCCTGGCCCTTGGCCAGCACCTTCACCACGATGTCCCGGTCGGTGAGCACGCCCTTGAGCCGGTCGTCCTCGCCGCAGATGGGCAGGGCGCCGACGTCCAGGCGGGCCATCTTCTCGGCGGCGTCGAGCACCGTCTCGTTCGCCCTCACGCACTCGGGATTCGGGGTCATGATCTCGCGCGCGGTTGTCATGCTCGCTCCTTTCGACGGGTGTGGATCGAGGGACGCGAAGCCGTTCCGCTGCCCCCGTGCGGGGAGCCGAAACCGGTTCGCGCGTCCGTCGCCGGCTCAGCCCTCGACACCGGTCGCGTGGTGCGGGGCGCCGACGGGCTTGGACTCGGGTGACCCGCGCTGGCGCAGGTAGATGGAGAGGGCGACCATCGACAGCACGGCGAGGAACTCCGACTGCCAGTTCTGCAGGGTGCGGTTCCAGAAGTCGGCGGAGACGACGTACTCGCCCCAGCTCACCGGGTCCTGCAGCTGCGCGAGCTGGTCGGCGTTGTAGCTCGCCGTGCCCGTCACCGACTGGGCCAGCCAGGAGAGCAGGAAGATCCCGCCCATGGCCAGGCCCAGCGAGTTGCCGTACAGGCCCTGCCGCAGTCCTCCGTTCCGGGCCCAGGGCGGGCTGTCCGGCTCGGCGTGCCGGCCGACCTGCTGGTCGGCGTCGCTCTCCCCGCCCTCCTTGCCGGGTTCCTTCGACTCCGGGGAGCCGCGCTGCACCAGATAGACCGTGGCCAGGATGAACAGCAGGAACTGCAGGTACTCCGACTGCCAGTTCTCCGCGACGTCGACGGTGAACTCGGCGGAGGTGACGTACTCCACCCACGAGACCGCCGTCCCGCCCTCGGCGATCTGCCGCTCGTTGGCCGCGGCGTGCCCCGCGAAGGACTGGCCGACCAGGGAGAGCACGAACGCGGTCAGAAAGAACAGGCTGAGCGCGTTGTCCTTGACGAAACGTCTCATCGTGCCCTCCTAGCGGTGCAGCAGGCCGATGGCGAAGAAGTAGACCAGGCCGACCGTGATGATCGTGACGGTCGTGACGAACATGACGCGCATCTCAGGTTTTCACCTCGCAGTCGTACGGCAGGTCACCGCGAGGTTCGCAACCCGCGCCGCGCACCAGCCAGCCCTTGGGGAACCGGTGCAGGAAGACGGTGTCGCGGGTCATCCGCACCTGGGCCTCGTCCCCCCAGACCTGGACGCCCAGGATGTCGCCGCCGGGCAGGTCGAGCCCGACGACCGCGGCGGCGCAGGTCTCGCTCCCGGTCCGCAGGCTCTCGGCCGCCTCCGGCGCGAGCAGCGCGCAGGCGCGCTCCCCGTCGCGTCCTTGCACCGCCGCGTAGAACTGCCGGGCGGCGTCCTCCGCGGGGGCGTCCTCCGCGGAGGCGCAACCGGTCAGGCACGCCGTCAGCGCCGCAGCGGCCACCAGCATGCTCTTGATCTTCATTGACATCCCCTACCCCTCCCGGTGCCGATCTCACGTCCCGGCGGGGCCGGATGCGCGGCGTGGGCCGGGGGTCGTGCCCGTGACGCGACCGAGCAGGCGGTCCCAGTCGGACAGGAAGCGTTCCAGCCCGTAGCGTTCGAGCGCGGCGACCCGGGCGGCCTTGCCCGCCTGCCGGGCCGCGGCGGGGTCGGTGACGAAGGCCTCCAGCGCGGCGGCGAGGGTGCCGACGCGGGTCGAGACCACCCCGGCCTCCGGCGGCACCGCCTCCACGGCCTCGGTGGTGGCCAGCGCGACGACCGGCATGCCGAGCAGCATGGCCTCGATCAGCGACAGGCCGAGCGAGGTCCAGCGGTAGGGGTGCAGGTAGACGCGGCGGCGGGCGAGCTCGGCGTGCATCGCCGCCTGCGGCAGGTCCTCGAAGGTCCCGACGGGGACCCCGAGGTGTTCCGGCAGGCCGGTGACCTTCATGCCGAAGACGTCGAGCGGGACCTCGGCGGCGAAGGCGGGCAGCAGGTCCGTCCCGGCGACGCGCTCGCGCCGGACGGGCTCGTTGACGACGACGCCCGCCCGGGGCAGCTCGCCGGTGTAGCGGTGCCCGGGGTCGACGACGCCGTGCTCGATGACGTGGGCGGGCGCCCTGCCCGAGTCCCAGAACAGCGCGTTGAAGTGGGTGACGTGCACCAGCGGGATGTCGGCGCGGTCGGCCAGCGGGTGCCGGGTACGGGGGACCTCCCCGGCCGGGGTGTTGTGCTCGACGTAGACGGCGGGCACGTCCCGTCCCGGGGCGCGTCCCAGCCACGCGCGGGCCAGCTCCACCTCGTGCGGGCGTTGCAGGACGACCACGTCGACGTCCTCGTCCGCGAGCCGGTCCCACGGCACCTCGCGCACGGTGCCGGGCCACGGGTAGGTCAGGGCGCGGCCCCGCCCGTCGGGCCCCCGGTCCGGCACCAGCGGCACCAGGTAGTCGTGGCCGCCCCGGACGAACGCCGTCGTCCACGATCCGTGCACGTGCCAGAGCAGAATCCTCATGCCGTTCTCCCGGTGACGGTGCCGTCCAGGGCCGGATCCCGTCCGGCGGTCGGGCCGTCGGCGCGCCCGCCGGCGGGGGCGCCGGCGGGGCCGCGGACCGGACCGGCCAGGACCAGGTCGACGGCGGCCTCCAGGTCGCGGGCCACCTCGGCGGCGGCCGCGACCTCGCAGGCGAGGGTCACCGGGGTGGGGACGAGGATGCCGCGGGCCCCGGCGGCGCGTGCGGCCTCGACGTCACGGCCGATGTCCCCGATCACCACGCAGTCGCGGACGTCCACCCCCAGCTTCTCCGCCGCCGCGAGCACCAGCCCGGGGGCGGGCTTGCGGCACCCGCACCCGTCGTCCTCGCCGTGCGGGCACACCGCCCAGACGCCGAACGGCCCCAGAAGCTCCTCCACCCTGGCGTTGACCGCGTCCACGTCCTCGGCGCTGATGAGTCCCCTGGCTACCCCCGACTGGTTGGTGACCACGCCGGTCGGCACGCCCGCCCGGCGCAGCCGCTCCAGCGCGGGCAGCGCGCCGGGGACCGGCTCCACCCGGGCCGGGTCGCCGTTGTACGGGACGTCCGCAATGAGGGTTCCGTCGCGGTCGAAAAGGACGGCGGCCGGTCGTTCACAGCGCATCGGCGAGTACCTCCTGCCTGCTCTCCATCCCTGACCTCTGACAGGCGTCCGCGATACCCGGCGAAGTGGGCCAACAAACCCAGAAATAACTACTGAGAGTGACAAAGTCCAGCTTAAATGGCCTCTAGCTGGGGTTATATCCGATTTCTTTGTTTGAGAAGCGCTTCTCTCGGTAGTCACTAGGTATCGGAGGAGAGGTCAATTCATGAGATTTCTCGGGATCAACGCGATCTTCCACGATCCAGCGGCCGCTCTCGTCGTCGACGGAGAGGTGGTCGCCGCGGCCGAGGAGGAGCGTTTCAGCCGCCGCAAACACGGCAAACGCCCTGTCCCTTTCTCGGCCTGGGAACTACCGGAACAGGCCGCCGCCTGGTGCCTGAAGCAGGCGGGCCTGCGGCCGGAGGACCTGGACGCCGTCGCCTACTCCTATGACCCCGGTCTCGTGCGGCCGGGCGGGCCGGGCCTCGACGAGCGCTGGGAGGACCTGCGCACCACCTACGCGCGGCGCGCGCCGGCCTTCCTGGCCACCGCCCTGCCGGGCCTGGACGCCGCCCAGGTCCGCTACGTGCCCCACCACGTCGCGCACGCGGCCTCGGCCGGCCTCGCGGCGCCGTACCGGGACTCGGCGGTGCTGGTCTGCGACGGACGCGGCGAGGCGGTCTCGCACCTGGCCGGGCACTACCGCGACGGGGAACTGACGATCCTGGCCACCCAGGAGCTCCCGCACTCGCTGGGCCTGATGTACGAGGAGGTCACCGAGCATCTCGGCTTCCTGCGCTCCAGCGACGAGTACAAGGTCATGGCCATGGCCTCCTACGGCGAACCACGCCACCTGGGGGAGCTGCGCGAGCTGATCCGCTCCGACGGCGAGGGCGGGTTCCGGGTCGAACCCATCGACTGGGGCGGGTACGCCAAGGCGCTGAGCAAGGGCGAGCCCTGGACCGAGGAGCACGCCGATCTCGCGGCGAGCGTGCAGCGGCGCCTGGAGGAGGTGCTGCTCGACCTCGCGCGGTGGCTGCATGGCAGGACCGGCGACCGGTGCCTGACCATGGCCGGGGGCGTGGCGCTCAACTGCGTGGCCAACACCCGGCTGCTGGCCGAAGGGCCCTTCGAGCACCTGTGGGTGCAGCCGGCCGCCGGGGACGCCGGCACCGCGCTGGGCGGGGCGCTGCACCTGGCCCGCGTCTTCGGCGAGCCGGCCGCGCCGATGCCGGGCGCCGACCTCGGCCGCGGATGGACCGAGGAGGAGCTGGCCGCCTGGCTGCGGGTGGCCCGGGTGCCGTACGAGCGCCCCGCCGACCTGCCCGCCGCGGTCGCGGCGGAGCTCGCCGCCAACGGGATCGTCGCCTGGTTCCAGGGACGCAGCGAGTACGGCCCCCGGGCGCTGGGCCGCCGCTCGCTCCTGGCCCACCCCGGGTACGCCGCCAACACCGAGCGGCTGAACGACGTCAAGGGCCGCGAGCAGTTCCGCCCGGTCGCCCCGATGGTGCTGGCCGAGCGCGCCCGCGAGATCTTCGAGCGGGGCCCGCTGCCCAGCCCCTACATGCTCTTCGTGCACGACGTGCGCCCCGAGTGGCGGGACCGGATCCCGGCGGTCGTGCACGTCGACGGCACCGCCAGGATCCAGACCGTGGACCGGGCCGACGACCCGCTGCTCGCCCGGACGCTGGAGGAGTTCGAGCTGCGCACCGGCCTGCCCGTGGTGGTCAACACCAGCCTCAACACGGCGGGGCGGCCCATGGTCGACGATCCCCGGGACGCGCTGGAGTGCTTCGGCTCCTCGCCGGTGGACCTGCTGGTGCTCGGCCCCTTCCTGATCCGCAGGGGGGAGACATTCGCCTCATGATCACCGTGGTGGTTCCCACGATCGGCCGGCCCAGCCTCGCCGCGACGCTCGCGGCCCTGGACCCGGACCTCGACGTCATCGTGGTCGACGACCGGCCGCCGCCGTCCGCGACCGGCGAGCCGGGTGTCGGCCTCCTGGAACGTCCCGCCCCCGCCGCGGGCCGGGTCCGGGTGCTGCGCTCCGGGGGCGGGGGACCGGCCGCGGCCCGCAACGTCGGGTGGCGGGCGGCGCGCACCCCCTGGATCGTCTTCCTGGACGACGACGTGGTGCCCCGGCCCGGCTGGGCGGACGCGCTCCGCGCAGACCTCGCCGGGCTGCCGGACGAGGTCGCCGGCAGTCAGGGGCGGATCGAGGTTCCGCTCCCGCACGACCGGCGCCCCACCGACGCCGAGCGCAACACGGCCGGTCTCGCCACCGCCGACTGGATCACCGCGGACATGGCCTACCGGCGGTCCGCGCTGGAGCGCACCGGCGGCTTCGACGAGCGCTTCCCGCGCGCCTACCGGGAGGACGCCGACCTGGCGCTGCGGATGATCGAGGCCGGGTACCGGCTGGTCAGGGGCGAGCGCGTGACGGTTCACCCGGTGCGCGACGGCGGCCTGTGGCACAGCGTCCGCCTCCAGCGCGGCAACGCCGACGACGCGCTGATGCGCCGCCTCCACGGCCGGGACTGGCGGGCCGCCATCGGCGCGCCGGGGCGGCTGCGCCGGCACGCTCTCGTCACCGGGCTCGGCGCGGTCGCGCTCGGGGCCGCGGCGCTGCGGTCGGGCCGGGTGGCCGTCCTGGCGGGGGCGGTCTGGGCGCTGCTCACCGCCGAGTTCGCCTGGGCCCGGATCGCCCCCGGTCCCCGTACCGGACGGGAGATCGGGCGGATGGCGGTCACGTCGGCGGTCATCCCCCCGGTGGCGTGCGCGCACCGCCTCCGCGGCGAGCTGAGGGTCAGGCGATGACCGGCACCGCCGAGGCGGGCACCGTCCTCGTCGCCCGCCTGGACAACGCGGGCGACGTCCTGCTCGCCGGGCCCGCGATCCGGGCGGTGGCCGCGGGCGCGCGCGAGGTCGTGCTGCTCGCGGGGCCGCACGGCCGGGCCGCGGGCGAGCTGCTGCCGGGCGTGTCGAGGGTGGTGGAGTGGCGGACCCCGTGGATCGACCCCGCCGCGCCGCCGATGACCGGCCCGCACGCCCTGCGGCTGCTCCGGATCGTCCGGGAGGTGGCCCCGGAGCAGGCACTGATCCTCACCTCGTTCCACCAGTCACCGTTGCCGCTGGCCCTGCTGCTGCGCCTGGCGGGCACGCCGCGGATCGCCGCGATCTCCGCCGACTATCCCGGCTCGCTGCTGGACGTGCGGCACGTCGTCGACGAGGGCCTGGACGTGCCGGAGGCCGAGCGCATGCTCGGCCTGGCCAGGGCGGCCGGGTTCGACCTGCCGCCCGGGGACGCCGGGAGGCTCGCCGTACGGCACCCACTGCCCGAGGTGGGCCACCTCACCGGCCCGCCCGGCTACGTGGTCGTGCACCCCGGTGTCTCGGCCCCCGCCAGGTCCTGGCCCGGGGAGAGCTGGGCCCGCGCGGTTCACGACCTCGTCCGCGCGGGTCGCCGCGTCGTGGTCACCGGCGGCCCCGGCGAGCGGGCCCTCACCGCCCGGGTCGCCGGCGGCGCCGGGCTGCACGGGCTCTCCCCCGGCCCCGCCTTCGCGGGCGGCTGGATGGCCGGTGGCCCGGCCCACCTGCGCTGCTGGGCGCCGATCGAGGCGCTCGGGGGCGCGGGAGGGGCCGCCGAGGCGCCGGTCGCGGCCCCCCCGGGGCCGGAAGCGCCCGCGGGGGCGCCGGCCGCGGTACCCGTGGGGCCGGAAGCGCCCGCGCGGAAACTGGCCGGTGTGCTCGACGGCGCGGCAGGACCCGCCGGGAGGTCCGTCGTCGACCTGGGCGGGCGGACGAACTTCGCCGAGCTGGCCGCGGTGCTCGCCGGGGCCGCCGCGGTGGTCGTGGCCAACACCGGCCCGGCCCATCTGGCGGCGGCCGTCGGCACCCCCGTGGTCAGCCTCTTCGCCCCCGTGGTGCCCGCCGGGCGCTGGGCGCCGTACGGCGTGCCGGTCGTGCTGCTCGGCGACCAGCAGGCTCCCTGCCGCGGGACCAGGGCCAGGGTGTGCCCGGTTCCCGACCACCCCTGCCTCTCGTCCGTGCCAAGCGCTCAGGTCGTCGAGGCGGTGAACCGCCTGACGTGCGTGAAGGAGACCGTCACATGAGGATCGCCCTGTTATCGGAGCACGCCAACCCCCTCGCGACCATCGGCGGTGTCGACGCGGGAGGACAGAACGTCCACGTCGCCGCGCTGGCCACGGCGCTCGCCGGGCGAGGGCACGAGGTCACCGTCTACACCCGGCGCACGGCCGGGGACGAGCCGGACCGGGTGTCCCTCGGCCCGGACGTGACCGTGGAGCACGTCCCGGCGGGCCCCGCCGTCGCCCTTCCCAAGGACGAGTTGCTGCCGTACATGCCGGACTTCGCCGAGTACCTCGCGCGGCGGTGGGCCGCGAACCCGCCCGACGTGGTCCACGCCCACTTCTGGATGAGCGGCCTGGCCGCGCTGGCCGCCGCCGGGGAGGTGGGGGTGCCGGTCCTGCAGACCTTCCACGCGCTGGGCACGGTCAAGCGGCGCTGGCAGGGCGCCGCGGACACCAGCCCGGCCGGGCGGATCGCCGCCGAGGCCGACATCGGGCGCAGGGTCCACGCGGTCATCGCCACCTGCACCGACGAGGTGAAGGAACTGCTGCGGATGGGCGTGCCCGGCGACCGGGTCGCCGTGGTGCCGTGCGGGGTGGACCTCGGGCTCTTCCACCCGGACGGGCCCGCCGCCCCCCGCGGGGCGCTCCGGCGCGTCCTCAGCATCGGCCGGATGGTCCCCCGCAAGGGCGTGGACACCGTCGTGCAGGCCATGCGCCACCTGCCGGACGCCGAGCTGATCGTCGCGGGCGGCGAGCCCGGGGACGAGGAGGCGGCGCGGCTGGCCGCGACGGCCGCCGCGTACGGCCTGTCGGACCGGGTCCACCTGGTCGGCAGCGTGGCACGGGACGAGGTTCCGGCGCTGATGCGCTCGGCCGACGTCGTGGTGACCGTGCCCTGGTACGAGCCGTTCGGCATGGTCCCGCTGGAGGCCATGGCCTGCGGGGTGCCCGTGATCGCCTCCGCCGTCGGCGGCCACCTCGACACGGTCGCCGGGTGCGGGATCCTGGTGCCGCCGCGCCGGCCGCGCGCCCTGACCCGGGCCCTGCGCGACGTGCTGGGCCGTTCCGGGCTGCGGGCCTCCCTCGCGGCGGCGGGGCTGCGGCGCGCCCGGTCCCGGTACGGCTGGCCCCGGGTGGCCGAACGCACGGAGGCCGTCTACCTCGACGTGCTCGCCGGTCGCCGCATGACGATCGCCGTGGCGGGAGGCTGACCATGCATCCTCATCTCTCCCGCCTGACCAGCGCGCTCTCCGCCGTGGACGCCAGCACTCCGACGATCTCCATCTGGGGACGCAAGCTCGCCGCCGTGCTGAGCGGCGGCGGCCGGCTGCTCGTCTGCGGCAACGGCGGGTCCGCCGCCGAGGCCCAGCACCTGACCGCCGAGCTGGTCGGCCGCTACCGCGACGACCGGCGCCCGTACGCGGCCATCCCGCTGCACGGCGACACCTCCTCCGTCACCGCGATCGCCAACGACTACGGCGCGGAGGAGGTCTACGCCCGCCAGGTACGGGCCCACGGGCGCCCCGGCGACGTCCTGCTGTGCCTGTCCACCAGCGGGTCCAGCCCGAACGTCCTGGCCGCCGCGCTCGCCGCCCGCGAGTGCGGCGTGACGACCTGGGCGCTGACCGGCCCGGCGCCCAACCCGCTCGCCGGGATGTGCGACGACGTCCTGGCGGTCCCCGCCGAGGACACCTGCACCGTCCAGGAGGTGCATCTCGCCGTGATCCACATGCTCTGCGAGTCGGTCGAGGAGGTTCTGGAATGAGCGCCGGTCCGATCGTCGTCATCGGCGACACGCTGCTGGACGCGGACGTCGAGGGGGACGCCGACCGCCTGTGCCCCGACGCCCCCGTCCCGGTCGTGGCGGCCGGCCAGGAGTTCCGCCGCCCCGGCGGGGCCGGCCTCGCGGCGATGCTCGCGGCCGCGGGCGGGGCCGAGGTGACGCTGATCACCGCGGCCGGCGACGACCCCGCCGGGCGGAGCCTGCGCGGCATGCTCTCCGAGCGGGTGGAGGTGGTGCGGCTGCCGCTGCGCGGCACCACGGTCACCAAGACGAGGGTGCGCGCCCGCGGCCAGACCCTGCTGCGGATCGACACCGGCGACGGGCGGGCGGACGGTGCCCCGGACGCCGCCTCGGCCCGCCGGATCGCCCGGCTCCTGCGGGACGCGAGCGCGGTGCTCGTGTCCGACTACGGCCTCGGCGTCGCCGAGGTGCTCGCGCCCTCCCTGCGTGACCTGCCCGCCCCGTTGGTCTGGGACCCGCATCCGCGCGGTCCGGCACCGGTGCCGGGGTGCGCGCTGGTCACGCCGAGCGAGTCCGAGGCGAGGCTGCTCAGCGCCCGGCCGTACGCCTCGCCGGGCCAGACCGCGCGTCACCTCGCCCGCCTGCTGCACGCTCACGCGGTGGCGGTCACCCTGGGCGAGCGGGGGGCCGTGGTGTCCGGGCCGGACGGCCGGTTCACGCGGATACCGGCCCCGGAGTGCCCGCCCGGCTCCGACCCCTGCGGCGCGGGCGACCGGTTCGCGGGCGCCGCCGCGCTGGCGCTGGGCGCGGGCGCGACCGCCGAGGACGCCGTCGCGGCGGGTGTCCGGGAGGCCGCCTGCTTCGTGGCCGGGGGCGGGGCCGCGTCCGTGCGCGTACCGCCCCCCGCCACCCCCGGCGACCGTCCCCGCACGGCCCTGGAGGTCGCCGACCTCGTCCGCGCCACCGGGGGCAGGCTGATCGCCACCGGCGGCTGCTTCGACCTGCTGCACGCCGGGCACGTCAGCCTGCTGCGCCGCGCCAGGGCGCTGGGCGACGCGCTGATCGTCTGCGTCAACTCCGACGAGTCGGTCCGGCGGCTGAAGGGGCCCGGCCGCCCCGTGGTGGGCGAGCAGGACCGGGCCGAGGTGCTGCGCGCGCTGGAGTGCGTGGACGCGGTGGCGGTCTTCGGCGAGGACACCCCCGAAGCGCTGATCGAACGGCTCCGGCCCGCCGTCTGGGTCAAGGGCGGCGACTACGACGCCCGCGCCCTGCCGGAGGCCGAGACCGTCCGGCGGGGCGGGGGAGAGGTCGTGATCCTGCCCCAGGTGTCCGGACGGTCCACGACCAACCTGATCGCCGCCGTGCGGGCGGCCAGCTGACGCGAGGAGAGGCATTCATGCTCGGAAACATCCTGATCACCGGTGGCGCGTCGGGTCTCGGCCGCGCCTGCGCCCTCGCGGTCGCCAAGGAGGGAGGCCGTCCGCTGGTCGTCGACGTCAACCCGCCCGACGACGGGATCGACCACGTGATCGCCGACCTCGCCGACCGGGCGGACGCCGAGCGGGCGGTGGTCGAGCTGGCCGAGCGGGCGGGCGGCCTCGACGGCGTCGTGACCGCGGCGGGCATCGACGCCTGCGGGCGGCTCGAGGACGTCCCCGCCGACACGTGGGAACGGGTGGTCCAGGTCAACCTGCTCGGCACCGCCTCGGTCGTCCGGGCAGCCCTGCCGTATCTGACCGCCTCCCGGGGCAGGATCGTCACCTGCGCCTCCACGCTCGGCGTGCGCGCCGTGAGCGACGCGACGGCCTACTGCGCGTCCAAGTTCGGGGTGGTCGGCTTCACCCGCGCCCTGGCCGCCGAGCTCGCCGGGCAGGTCGGGGTGACGCTGCTCGTCCCGGGCGGCATGCGCACCCACTTCTTCGACGACCGCGCCGAGCAGTACAAGCCCGGCCCCGACGCCCGCCTCAACCAGCCCGAGGACGTCGCCGCGACCGTCGTCTTCGCCCTGGGCCAGCCGGAGGGCTGCGAGATCAGGGAACTCGTCGTCTGCCCGGCCACGGAGACGTCGTGGCCGTGAGCGCGCCCGTGCCCGGCCCGCCCGGAGACGTCCCGGCCGCGGGGACGCCGGGTCCGGAGCGGCCGGGACCGGACGCGCCGGTCGTGCTGGTGCTGCGCGGACTCGGCCTGGGCGACCTGCTCACCGCGGTCCCCGCGCTGCGCGGGCTGCGGCGGGCCCACCCGGGGCACCGGATCGTGCTGGCCGCCCCGGCGCCGCTGGCGCCCCTGCTCCCGCTGATCGGCGCGGTGGACGAGCTGCGCGACGTGTCGGGGCCGGGGCCCCTCCCGCCGGGCCCGTCCCCCGACGTCGCGGTCAACCTGCACGGCAGCGGGCCGCAGAGCGTCGCCGCGCTCCTCGGCACCCGCCCGGGACGGTTGCTCACCCACGCCCACCCCGACGTCCCGGACGTGCGCGGCCCGGCCTGGCGGCGCGATACGCACGAGGTCCGCCGATGGTGCGACCTGCTCGCCTGGTACGGCGGCCCCGCCGACCCCGCGGACCTGCCGCCCGCGCCGCCCGCCCCGCCGCCCGCCGGACCCGCC